>NZ_BKZR01000014.1:0-73961 GCF_008974225.1 Weizmannia acidilactici
GCCGCCAACCTTGATACACCCCGGGGTACCCCCCACATTTTAAACAAGTGCTATGATTGCCATCCGTACAAAAAGGAAAAGCTAAAAAATGGGCAGTTTGCTTAGTTGCATTTTTACGAGGATATCCTGTATAATTATAGTCAAATATAGTCAAAGTCAAAATATCACGTCAGGAGGTGACTTTGATGAAAAATATCTCTGACATCATCGAGGAATATTTAAAGCGTATATTAGAACTAAATGAATCTGAAATTCTGGAAATTAAGCGCAATGAGATTGCCGATAAATTCCAATGTGTCCCTTCACAAATTAATTACGTTATTAATACGCGGTTTACGATTGAAAAAGGGTATATTGTTGAAAGCAAAAGGGGCGGGGGCGGCTATATCCGGATTATGAAAGTGCGCCCTGAAAGCGATGCTGAATTGATTGACCAGCTTCTGGTGCATATCGGGAATGTCATCTCCCAGTCCAGTGCGGAAGCAATTATTCTCCGCCTTGTAGAGGAAGATGTCATTTCCAAACGGGAGGCAAAAATTATGCTCAGTGTGATGGACCGTTCCGTGTTGTATATCCAACTGCCCGAACGGGATGAGCTGCGCGCCAGAATACTGAAGTCGATGTTAACGACATTAAAATACAAGTAACGACAGAGGTGAGAAGCCGTGATTTGCCAAGAATGCAATGAAAGGCCGGCGACTATGCACTTTACAAAAATTGTAAACGGAACGAAAACGGAAATCCATCTTTGCGAAAAATGCGCACAGGAAAAAGGTGAAATGTTTTCGTTTGATTGGGGCAAAAGCTTTTCCTTCGATAACTTGCTCTCCGGCCTCTTTAATTTCGATCCTGCGATTCAAATTTTTAAACAGGAGGCGGCACCCAATCCCGATGTGCTCCGCTGCAACCATTGCGGGATGACTTTTAACCAATTTTTAAATACAAGCCGGTTTGGCTGCCCACACTGCTATGAGGCGTTCCAACACCAGCTGGTTCCAATTTTGCGGAGACTTCATGGCGGGAATATTGCGCATGAAGGGAAAATACCGGCCCGTATTGGCGGCGCCATTTATACAAAGAAAAAGCTGGCCCAGCTAAAAGAAGCGCTGCAGGCGGCGGTCGAGCGGGAAGAATTTGAAAAAGCCGCGGAACTCCGCGACCAAATCCGGGCGCTCGAAAGTTCTTCTTTAGGAAAAGGAGGAGAACAATAATGTCTCTGGAGCATTTTTTGCATGAAGCGTCCAGCTCATGGATGAACCAGGAAGGGCCTGATTCGGAAATCGTGCTCACTTCACGGGTCCGCCTCGCAAGAAATTTAAAAAATTACCGTTTCCCATCATTGTTTAGCAGTGAAGAAGCAAGGGAAATCGTTTCTACAATACAGCATGTTGCCCTGAATCATTTTCCGGATGACATGCATGCGGAATTTTTAAAAATGGATGAATTAAAGCTGCTTGAAAAAAGGGTGCTGGTGGAAAAGCACCTGATCAGTCCGCAGCTGGCGGAGGAATCGAACGACGGTGCAGTTATTTTGTCAAGTGACGAAGATATTAGTATTATGATAAATGAGGAGGATCATTTAAGAATACAATGTCTTTCTCCTGGACTTCAGCTGCATGAAACGCTTGAAAAAGCCGGCAAGCTTGATGACTTGCTCGAAAGTTGGGTGGATTACGCTTTTGATGAAACACTCGGCTATCTTACTAGCTGCCCGACCAATGTCGGGACGGGAATCCGTGCATCGGCGATGGTGCATTTGCCGGGGCTTGTGCTGACGCAGCAAATTAACCAAATCATTCCGGCGATCCATCAGCTTGGATTGGTGGTAAGAGGAATTTATGGCGAAGGAAGCGAAGCCATCGGGAATATTTTTCAAATTTCCAACCAAATGACGCTCGGAAAATCCGAAGAAAATATTGTTTCCGATTTGACAAGCGTTATCAAGCAGATCATCGCACAGGAAAGGTCGGCAAGGGAAGCATTGATGCAGACTTCAAACATACAATTAGAAGACAGAGTTTACCGTTCGTTGGGTGTGCTGCAAAACAGCAGGATTATCGAAACAAAAGAAGCGGCCCAATGTTTATCCGATGTCCGTTTGGGGATTGATCTCGGATATATTCAAAACATTTCGAAACATATTTTGAACGAACTGATGATTTTAACGCAGCCGGGATTTTTGCAGCTGTACGCCGGAAGGGCACTTCGCCCGTATGAAAGGGATATCCGCAGGGCTACACTGATAAGGGAGCGTCTAAGGCTTGAGGAGACCAAATGAACAGGAGGAATGACAGATGATGTTTGGAAGATTTACAGAAAGGGCCCAGAAAGTGCTGGCACTTTCCCAGGAAGAAGCCATCCGTTTGAAACATAACAATATCGGGACAGAACATATTTTGCTCGGCCTTGTCCGCGAAGGTGAAGGAATTGCTGCAAAAGCGCTGTACGGATTGGGGTTAAGTGCCGAAAAAATTCAGGAAGAAGTGGAAAACTTGATCGGCAGCGGCCAGGAAATTTCTCAAACGATCCACTATACGCCAAGGGCTAAAAAAGTCATTGAACTGTCAATGGATGAAGCGAGAAAGCTTGGGCACTCCTATGTTGGAACAGAGCATATTCTCCTCGGGCTGATTCGCGAAGGCGAAGGCGTTGCGGCACGCGTGCTGATCAATCTCGGCGTCAGCTTAAATAAAGCACGGCAGCAGGTGCTGCAGTTATTGGGTAACAGTGAAGCGTCGATGCAGGGCGGTGCGGCGGCCAGCGTAAGCACGCCGACACTGGACAGCTTGGCGCGCGATTTAACCGCGATTGCAAGGGAAGACGCCCTCGATCCTGTGATCGGGCGAAGTAAAGAAATCCAGCGCGTCATTGAAGTATTGAGCCGGAGGACAAAAAACAATCCGGTTCTGATCGGCGAGCCGGGCGTCGGGAAAACGGCGATCGCGGAAGGCCTCGCCCAGCAGATTGTCCATAACGAAGTGCCTGAAACGCTGCGCGACAAACGCGTGATGACGCTTGATATGGGCACGGTTGTTGCGGGCACGAAATACCGCGGCGAATTTGAAGACCGTCTGAAAAAAGTAATGGATGAGATCCGCCAGGCCGGCAATATTATCCTTTTCATCGATGAACTCCATACGTTGATCGGGGCCGGCGGTGCGGAAGGCGCGATTGATGCTTCGAATATTTTAAAACCGTCGCTTGCCCGCGGCGAACTGCAGTGCATCGGAGCAACCACATTGGATGAATACCGGAAATACATTGAAAAAGATGCGGCTTTGGAAAGAAGGTTCCAGCCGATCCAGGTCGACGAGCCGACGATAGAAGAGTCGATCCAGATTTTAAAAGGTTTAAGGGACCGTTATGAAGCGCATCACCGCGTCTCGATTACCGATGAAGCGATTGAAGCGGCCGTTAATCTATCGGACCGCTATATCGCTGACCGGTTCCTGCCGGATAAAGCGATTGACTTAATTGATGAAGCCGGATCGAAAGTGCGCCTGCGTTCGTTTACGACGCCGCCGAATTTAAAAGAGCTTGAGCTGAAACTTGAAGAAGTGCGCAAGGAAAAAGATGCGGCCGTGCAAAGCCAGGAATTTGAAAAAGCCGCATCGCTCAGGGATGCCGAACAAAAACTGCGCGAACAGCTGGAGGAAACGAAGAAAAACTGGAAGGCAAAACAAGGCCAGGAAAACAGCGAAGTAACGGTTGACGACATCGCGCTCGTTGTCTCCAGCTGGACGGGAATTCCGGTGACAAAATTGGCGCAGACGGAAACGGAACGCCTGCTGCACCTCGAAGAAATTCTCCATTCCCGCGTAATCGGGCAGGAAGAAGCGGTTCTTGCGGTGGCAAAAGCGGTCCGCCGTGCACGGGCAGGGTTAAAAGACCCGAAACGCCCGATCGGTTCATTTATTTTCCTCGGTCCTACCGGGGTCGGGAAAACGGAACTGGCGCGCGCTCTGGCAGAAGCGATGTTCGGTGATGAAGATGCCATGATCCGGATTGACATGTCCGAATACATGGAGAAACACTCGACTTCCCGTCTCGTTGGGTCGCCTCCGGGATATGTCGGTTTTGAAGAAGGCGGGCAGTTGACGGAAAAAGTGCGCAGAAAACCTTATTCCGTTGTGTTGCTCGATGAAATCGAAAAAGCTCATCCGGACGTCTTTAATATTCTCCTGCAAGTGCTGGATGACGGCCGGCTGACGGATTCCAAAGGACGCACCGTTGACTTTAGCAACACAATTGTGATCATGACGTCCAATGTCGGCGCGGATGCTTTAAAACGCAACAAGAGCGTCGGCTTCAGCATCCAGGATAATGTCGAAGCAGATTACAAAGACATGAAGGATAAAGTGCTTGAGGAATTGAAAAAGGCATTCCGCCCTGAGTTTTTAAACCGTGTGGATGAAACGATTGTGTTCCATTCGCTCGAGAAGAAACATTTAAACGAAATTGTCACTTTGATGGTGAAAGAATTGTCGAACCGGTTAAAAGAACACCGTATCGAATTGGTGTTGACAGATGCCGCAAAAGAGAAAATTGCGGAAAAAGGCTACGATCCGGAATACGGCGCACGGCCGCTGCGCAGGTCGATTCAGAAAAATATCGAAGACCGGCTTTCGGAGGAAATGTTGAAGGGCAATGTGAAAGAAGGGCAAAAAGTATTGGTCGATGTAAAAGACGGCGAATTTACTTTTACAAGTGTGGCAGAATCGGAAGCCGTATCGTCCAATTCTTGATGCCGTGATATTGAAGGGTACAATGGGGTTGGCGATTGTACCCTTTTTTTACGGCGGTGCTTTTTTATGTAATTTTAATAAATTGTCAAGATAATTTGTTTAAACTTTAACATAGACATAAGAAAAGGGGTTTAAAATGGCAAAAAAGACGGTGAAATTTGTTTGCCAAAATTGCGGCTACGAGTCGCCGAAATGGATGGGGAAATGCCCGCAGTGCAACCAGTGGAACCAAATGGTGGAAGAAATTAAGGCGCCGAAACGGAAGGGCTTTTTTTTACATACTGAGCCTGGAAGTGAAACCAAAGCGGCTCCTATTACGTCTATAGAGTCTAAAGAAGAAAAAAGGACGAAAGTGGATTTTTGGGAGCTCAACCGCGTACTTGGCGGCGGGATCGTGGCCGGTTCGCTCGTACTCATCGGCGGGGATCCGGGGATCGGAAAATCGACTCTGCTTTTGCAGGTATCGGCGCAGCTGGCAAAGCGTGCGTACAATGTGCTGTATATTTCCGGAGAAGAATCGGCGAAGCAGACGAAGTTAAGGGCGGACCGGTTAAAAATTGATACCGATCATTTGTATGTGCTGCCGGAAACGGACCTTTCGATGATCACACAGGCGATTGATGAGCTAAACCCCGGTTTTGTCATCATTGATTCGATCCAAACGATTTACCACCCGGAAATTACGTCCGCTCCCGGAAGTGTTTCACAGGTGAGGGAAAGCACGGCGCAGCTCATGCGGATTGCGAAAACAAAAGGGATCGCCATCTTTATTGTCGGCCACGTTACGAAAGAAGGGTCGATTGCCGGCCCACGGGTGCTGGAACACATGGTCGACACCGTGCTTTATTTCGAAGGCGAGCGGCATAACGCCTACCGGATTTTAAGGGCGGTCAAAAACCGGTTCGGCTCGACAAATGAAATCGCCATTTTGGAAATGAAAGAGTCCGGTTTGGAAGAAGTCCAAAACCCTTCCGAAATTTTTCTCGAAGAACGGACAAAGGGCGCATCCGGCTCCACGGTTGTTGCTTCGATTGAAGGCACTCGCCCTGTGCTCGTGGAAATCCAGGCGCTCTTGGCACCGACATTTTTCAATATGCCGCGGAGGATGGCGTCGGGTATTGACCATAACCGCGTTACTTTGATTATGGCGGTGCTTGAGAAAAGGGCTGGCCTTCTGATTCAAAACCAGGATGCGTATTTAAAAGTGGCCGGCGGGCTGAAAGTGGATGAACCGGCAGTCGATTTGGCGATTGCGGTAAGCGTGGCGTCCAGTTTTCGCGACCAGCCGACTAAAGCGGATGACTGTATTATCGGCGAGGTCGGGTTAACAGGGGAAGTCAGAAGGGTGTCCCGCATTGAGCAGCGTGTCCAAGAAGCGGCAAAGCTCGGATTTAAAAGGGCGATCATTCCGAAAAATAATCTGGGTGGATGGGCGCCGCCTGAGGGTATCGAAGTGATCGGGGTCTCCTCCATCCAGGAAGCCCTGCAAGTAGCACTGGGGGGATGAGATTGGAAGAAAAAGAGCCTTGCCAGAAGACGATGTCCGAAATTTTACAATTGATTGCGCCGGGCACGCCGATTCGGGAAGGAATTGATCATGTGCTGCGTGCCAATACCGGCGGGTTGATCGTGATGGGATACGATGACACGGTGAAAACTTTGGTGGACGGCGGATTCCACATCAACTGCCCGTTCAGCCCGAGTTATTTGTATGAACTGGCAAAAATGGACGGCGCCATTATTTTAAATGACGCGGGTACCCGCATTTTGATTGCCAATGCCCAGCTTGCCCCCGATTCCTCGATTCCTTCGACGGAAACGGGAATGCGCCATCGGACGGCCGAAAGAGTAGCAAAGCAAACGAAATCTTTAGTGATCGCCATTTCGCAAAGGAGGCATGTTATTACATTATACCAAGGAAGTGTCCGGTATACGCTGAAAGAAATCCCTGTCATGCTGACGAAAGCAAACCAGGCCATTCAGACGCTGGAAAAATATAAACTGGTGCTGGATCAGAGCATTGCCAATTTAACGGCATTGGAATTCGAGGACATTGTCACGTTTAATGATTTGCTCCAGGTAATGCACAGGATCGAAATGGTGCTGCGGATCAAAAAAGAGCTGATGGCGTACTTGAATGAACTCGGGACGGAGGGAAGGCTTGTCCGTTTGCAGATGAAAGAACTGCTCAATCATATCGAAGAGGAGGCGGTGCTCATTTTTAAAGATTACGCCTATGAGCCGGTACAGAAGCCGGCAGAGCTGTTGCGCCGTTTCCAGGATCTCGTTTCGTCAGAGATGCTGGAAGACCAAATCTGCATGAAGCTTTTGGGCTACAATCATGCGAACCGGCTGGAGGATATCGTTTATCCGAGGGGTTACCGCATCCTGCATAAAATTCCGAGGCTCCCCGCAGCTGTCATTGAAAACCTGGTACAGGCGTTCCGCAGTCTCTCCCGTCTGATGAAAGCGAGCGAGCGGGAATTGGATGAAGTGGAGGGAATTGGTGAAGTCAGGGCAAAAAAGGTAAAAAACGGCATCTACCGTATTAAAGAGCAAATGTTCATTGACCGCCAACTTTAAAAGAAAGAAGCGTGATCTTTATGAGGCCGGGATATTTCCGTTTCAGGGAGCAGAAGCCAATTGGGGCCGTGCTGAAAAATAATATTCAGGCGAACGTTTTAAACGATATTTTTTGTTTATAATGAATAAAGGAGGTGAAATTATGTTAAGGCGGCTTGTACAAATATGTTTCGTATTGGTCGGCGGCACGCTTGGCGTTTTCTTGTTGCCGGATTTATACAGGCTCATTGATTTTCATTATGTGTTGATTGCCAACCCGTATGTTTCAGCAGTGCTTGGAGCAATTATCTTTTATCTTATTTCTTTCTGGTCTATTAATTATATCGTTGATTTTGTCAATTGGTTTGAAGATTCTTTAGTCAAAGTCCCGATTACGGAAATTTTATCCGGAAGCCTGGGTTTGATTTTCGGCCTGTTTATCGCTTATCTAGCGGGAATTCCGTTTAATAAGGTGGGAATCCCGATTGTGAACACGATCGTGCCGATTATTTTGACTGTTCTCCTTGGCTATGTCGGGTTCCAGGTCGGCTTTAAGAAAAGGGAAGAGTTTGTAAATCTGTTCTTTAACCGCCAGCATAAACGGAAAGGCGGGACAGAGCAGGAAGGGCAGCCGCAGCAGGTAAAGAAGATGAAAATTTTGGACACAAGTGTCATTATTGACGGCCGGATTGCCGATATTTGCCAAACCGGTTTTCTCGACGGGCCGATTGTGATCCCGCTGTTTGTGTTAGAGGAACTGCAGCATATCGCCGATTCGTCGGATGCACTGAAAAGGAACAGGGGACGGCGCGGATTGGATATCCTGAACCGGATCCAGAATGAACTGTCGATTGAAGTGCAAATGTATGAAGGCGATTTTGAAGATATCCAGGAAGTTGACAGCAAGCTCATCAAACTGGCGAAAATGACAAACGGCATCGTTGTGACCAATGATTATAATTTAAATAAAGTATGCGAATTTCAAAAGGTGCAGGTGCTTAATATCAATGACCTCGCCAATGCTGTTAAACCGGTTGTGCTGCCCGGCGAAGAGCTCAATGTCCAGCTCATTAAAGACGGGAAAGAGCATCATCAGGGCATTGCCTATCTGGATGACGGCACGATGATTGTCGTTGAAGAAGGCAAAAATTACATCGGCAAGCGGATTGATGTGCTGGTGACAAGCGTCCTGCAGACTTCGGCGGGCCGGATGATTTTTGCCAAGCCGAAACTTTTGGAAAAGGCATTATAATGAGCATCCCGGGGGAGATTGGATTTGGCGGATTATGATGTGATTATTCCGGCGGCCGGATCGGGAAAACGGATGGGAGCCGGAATGAATAAATTATTTCTTGAAGTGAACAAGAGACCCCTTATTGCCTATACGGCGGAAGTGTTTTTAAAAGACCCGCATTGCAGAAAGGTCATTCTGCCGGTTCAGCCGCATGACATAGAAAACATGAAGCATGTATTGGGGAACATGCCGAATGTGGAAAAAATTTTTTTCGCAGAAGGCGGAAGCGAACGCCAATACAGCGTGCGGAACGGGCTGGAACTTGCCGAAAAAGGCGGGGTCATTCTTGTGCATGACGGCGCAAGGCCGTTTATCAGCGCAAAGATCATTTCAGAACTCGCCAATGTGGCGGCGGAAAAAGGGGCAGCCATTGCAGCAGTCCCTGTGAAAGACACCATTAAAAGGGCAAAAAACCATATCGTAACGGAAACGATTGAGCGCAGCAGCTTGTGGCAGGTGCAAACGCCACAAGCTTTTCGCGCGCCATTATTAAAACAAGCGCATGAAACTGCGGAGCGGGACGGTTTTCTCGGGACGGACGAGGCTTCGTTGGTTGAACGGATCGGCCACATTGTACATATTGTGATGGGAAGTTATGATAATATTAAAATTACAACACCGGAAGATCTTTATTTTGCAGAAGCAATTTTTAAAAAACTTGCCGGAAAAAAGTAGAAAGGGGGATGAATATGTTCAGGATTGGACAAGGGTTTGACGTGCATCAACTGGCAGAGGGCAGGCCTTTGATCGTCGGGGGTGTGGAGATTCCTTACGAAAAAGGCCTCATCGGCCATTCGGATGCGGATGTTTTGCTGCATGCTGTCGCGGATGCCTGCCTCGGGGCTATCGGGGAAGGCGATATCGGAAGGCACTTTCCCGATACCGACCCGGCTTTTAAAGGCGCGGACTCTTCGAAGCTTTTGTCCCAAGTTTGGCAGCTTGTCAAACAAAAAGGATACAAGCTGGCGAATGTCGATTGCACGATCATTGCCCAGCAGCCGAAAATGGCGCCGCATATTGAAAAAATGCGGGATAAGATTGCCCGGCTGCTGGAAGGGGAAACCGGGCAGATCAACGTGAAAGCCACCACCACGGAAAAGCTCGGTTTTACAGGGCGCGGGGAAGGCATTGCCGCGCAGGCCGCAGTGCTTTTGGAAAAGGCCTGACCGGTTTACTGTGGTTTCAGACGATGATACAATAAATTTGGACAAAACGTGACAGGTATAAAGGAGAATTGACATGACGAATGAAATTAGGGTACGGTATGCCCCGAGCCCGACCGGTTTTTTGCATATCGGAAATGCGCGTACAGCTTTATTTAATTATTTGTTTGCCCGCAGCCAGGGCGGCAAGTTTATTATACGGATTGAAGATACCGACCAGAAGCGGAATGTGGAAGGCGGGGTTGAAAGCCAGCTGAAATATTTGAAATGGCTCGGCATCGACTGGGACGAAAGCATCGATGTCGGCGGTGAATACGGCCCTTACCGCCAGTCGGAACGCCTTGACATTTATAAAAAATATTATGAAGACCTGCTCGAACGCGGTTTGGCGTATAAATGCTACTGTACGGAAGAAGAACTGGAAGCCGAACGTGAGGCGCAGCTTGCCCGCGGGGAAATGCCGCGCTACTCCGGGAAATGCCGCCATTTGACAGAAGAAGACAGGAAAAGGCTTGAAGCGGAAGGCCGGAAACCGAGCATCCGTTTCAAAGTCCCGGAAGGCAAGGTTTACACGTTCAACGATATAGTAAAAGGCGAAGTGTCGTTTGAATCGGACGGCATCGGCGACTTTGTCATCGTGAAAAAAGACGGCATGCCGACTTATAATTTTGCCGTTGCGATCGACGACCATTTAATGAAGATTTCCCACGTGCTGCGCGGGGACGACCATATTTCCAATACGCCGAAACAGCTGATGATTTATGAAGCATTCGGGTTTGAGCCGCCGGTTTTCGGCCATATGACCTTGATTGTCAATGAGCACCGCAAAAAACTGAGCAAGCGCGACGGCAGCATTATCCAGTTTATTGAACAATATGCAGAACTCGGCTATTTACCCGAAGCGCTGTTTAACTTTATTGCGATGCTCGGCTGGTCACCGAAAGGAGAAAAGGAAATTTTCTCGCGCGAAGAATTCATCCAAATTTTCGACCCGGCCAGGCTGTCAAAATCACCGGCGCTGTTTGACCGCCAAAAACTGGTATGGATGAACAACCAGTACATGAAAAAGCTCGATTTGGATAAAGTTGTGGAGCTTTCGCTGCCGCATCTTGTCAAAGCGGGGCTTGTCCCGGAAAACAGGACACCGGAAGAGGAACAATGGGTCCGCAAACTTATTGCGCTTTATCAGGAGCAAATGAGCTACGGTGCGGAAATTGTCGAACTATCCAAACCGCTTTTCTTTACCGATGAAGTCGAGTATGATGAAGAAGCCAAAGCGATTTTGGTGGAAGAACAGGTGCCGGAAGTGCTGGCTGCCTTCCTGAAAGAATTGAACCAGCTTGAATCATTTGAAGCGGGTGAAATTAAAAAGGCGATCAAAGCGGTGCAAAAAGCAACCGGCCATAAAGGAAAAAAACTGTTCATGCCGATCCGCGTTGCCGTCAGCGGCCAAACCCACGGCCCTGAATTGCAGAGCCTGATTGAACTGCTTGGCAAAGACAAAGTCAAAGAACGCCTGCAAAATTTAATTGGTTAACATTTTTGCAAAGATATAATATGATATGGTTAAAAATCGATTAGAAAAAGCGATGAGAAGGAGAAGTAGGAAAAGGATGCTTCAAAGAGAGAACCACCGCCGGCTGAAAGTGGTTTAAGCCCCTCCTTTTTCGAAATGCACCTTCGAGTCTGGATCTGAACGGCAAGCCAGTAGGATGCAGCGGGGCCGCCCGTTAACAGGAAAAAGTTGGGTTGGGGTAAATCCCACAGCCAAACAGAGTGGAACCGCGCGGAAAGGAGCGTCTCTGTCTTTTACAGAGGCGCTCCTTTCTTTAGGCTCTGCCCGGGATTCCGGACCCCGGCTGGAACCTTTACTTAAGGGAATGGGAAAATTACAAAAGAAAGGGGAGCTGTACATGTTTAAAAGGCTGAAGGAAGATATTGAAGTGGTTTTTGACCAGGATCCGGCAGCAAGGACTTATTTTGAAGTGATTTTGACTTATTCCGGGCTGCATGCCATTTGGGCGCACCGGATCGCACACTTTTTCTATAAAAAGAAATTCTTTTTCATCGCCCGTGTGATTTCCCAGCTGAGCCGCTTCCTGACCGGCATTGAGATCCATCCTGGTGCGCAGATCGGCAGGCGGTTTTTCATCGACCACGGTATGGGGGTTGTGATCGGGGAAACGTGTGAAATCGGGGATAACGTAACGGTTTACCAAGGTGTTACACTTGGCGGGACCGGAAAAGAAAAAGGCAAGCGTCATCCGACCATTAAAGACAATGTATTAATCGCAACGGGGGCAAAAGTATTAGGCTCCATCACCGTTGGGGAAAATTCAAAAATAGGGGCGGGGTCGGTTGTGCTGAAAGATGTGCCGCCCAATTCCACCGTTGTTGGTATCCCGGGCCGGGTCGTCGTGCAAAACGGCGTGAAGATCAAAAAAGATTTAAAACACAATGAACTGCCCGATCCCGTTGCCGACCGCCTGAAGAGCATGCAGAAGGAAATCGATGCTTTGCGGGGCGAACTGGAAAGGTTGAAAAAGGAAGGAGCACAAGTGTATGAGCATTCAGATTTATAATACATTAACAAGAAAAAAGGAGCCGTTTATCCCGCTGGAAGAGGGAAAAGTAAAAATGTACGTTTGCGGCCCGACAGTTTATAATTATATCCATATTGGGAACGCCAGGCCTGCGATTGTATTTGACACGGTCAGGCGCTATTTGGAGTTCTGCGGCTATGATGTGAAATACGTGTCGAACTTTACCGACGTGGATGATAAATTGATCAAAACGGCAAAAGAACTTGGGGAAGAAGTGCCGGTAATCAGCGAGCGCTTTATCCAGGCTTATTTTGAAGATATTACGGCGCTCGGCTGCAGGCATGCAGACGTCCATCCCCGCGTAACCGAAAATATGGAAGCGATCATTGCTTTTATTGAAAAATTGGTTGAAAAAGGCTATGCGTATGAATCCGGCGGCGATGTTTACTACCGCACGAGGAGCTTTCCGGAATACGGGAAATTGTCGCACCAGTCTATTGACGAATTGAAAGCCGGTGCGAGAATCGAAGTGGGGGAAAAGAAAGACGATGCCCTCGATTTTGCCCTTTGGAAGGCGGCAAAAGAAGGGGAGATCTCGTGGGACAGCCCGTGGGGGAAAGGAAGGCCGGGCTGGCATATTGAGTGCTCAGCCATGGTCAGGAAATACTTGGGCGATACGATTGATATCCACGCGGGCGGCCAGGATTTAACGTTCCCGCACCATGAAAATGAAATCGCCCAGTCGGAAGCTTTGACAGGCAAGCCGTTTGCCCGTTACTGGCTCCATAACGGCTATATCAATATCGACAATGAAAAAATGTCGAAGTCGCTCGGGAACTTTGTGCTTGTCCATGATATACTCAAGCGCCACGATCCGCAGGTTTTGCGCTTTTTTATGCTGTCGGTGCATTACCGCCACCCGATCAACTACAGCGAAGAATTGCTGGCCAATGCGGGAGCGGGGCTCGAGCGGATCAAAACATCGTATCAAAACCTCAAACACCGCCTCGGGACAAGTGCCAACCTGGCGGAAAATGATGAAAAATGGCTGGAGTCCGTTCAATCCCTACGGCGCCAGTTTGTCGAAGAAATGGATGATGATTTTAATACGGCAAACGGCATCTCTATTTTTTTTGAACTGTCGAAGCAGGCGAACTATTACTTGCGTGAAAAAAATACATCCGAGGTTGTGCTCAAGGCATTTATCAAAGAATTTGAAGCGCTCGCCGGCGTCCTCGGGCTGAAATTAGAAGAAGAAGAGCTGCTCGATGAAGAAATTGAAGCGCTGATTGAAAAGCGGAATGAAGCGAGAAAGATGCGCAATTTCCAACTGGCCGACGAGATCCGCGACAAGCTGAAAGAAATGAATATTATTCTTGAAGACACGCCTCAAGGAGTCAGATGGAGACGCTTATGATCCAAAAAAGCCGGGAGGGATACTCTCCAGATCCAAAACAATTGAACAGCCTTGCGCTTGCTTATATGGGGGATGCGGTATATGAAGAGTATATACGGCACCATGTCTTGCTGCAAGGGAAAACGAAGCCGAACCAGCTCCACCGGGATGCGGTCCACTTTGTTTCGGCCAAGGCACAGGCTGCGATTTTAAAACATCTGATGGATGGGCAGCTTTTGACGGAAGAAGAAATTGCGGTTGTCAAGCGGGGGAGAAATGCCAAATCTGGCACAGTCCCGAAAAATACAGATGTGCAGACATACCGGCATAGCACGGCTTTTGAAGCGCTGATCGGCTATCATTACTTGTCGGGCAACCGGGAACGGATGGAAACATTGATTGAAAAGGCGATCAAAATTGCCGAAGAAAAGAAAGGAGGGGCGCGCTGATGGACCAAGAATATATAGCGGGCAAAAACCCGGTGCTGGAAGCTTTGAAAGCGGGCCGGGAAATCAATAAAATATGGATTGCGGAAGGCTCGCAGAAAGGCGCGATGAAGCAGGTCATGGAACTTGCTAGGGAAAGGAAAGTCTACATCCAGTTTGTTCCGAAGCAAAAAATCGACCAAATGGCGGGCAGTGCGCATCAGGGCGTGGTTGCGCTCGTTGCCGCTTATAAATATGCGGAAGTGGGCGATATGTTCAAGCTTGCCGAAGGGCGGAACGAGCTCCCGTTTATCATGATTCTGGATGAACTTGAGGACCCGCATAACCTCGGGTCAATTTTGCGGACGGCGGATGCGGTTGGCGCCCACGGTGTGATCATTCCAAAGCGGCGGTCCGTGGCATTGACGGCGACGGTCGCGAAAGCTTCGACCGGTGCGATTGAGCATATTCCGGTTGCGCGGGTGACAAATCTTTCGCAGACGATTGCGGGGTTGAAAAAGCAGGGGGTTTGGATTGTCGGGACAGATGCATCCGGAACCCTCGACTACCGGGAAATGGATGCAGGCCTGCCGCTTGGTATCGTGATCGGCAGCGAAGGAAGGGGCATGAGCAGAATTGTAAAAGAAGCGTGCGATTTTCTCATCCGCCTTCCGATGGCCGGGCATGTGACGTCGCTCAATGCCTCCGTTGCCGCCGGCCTGTTGATGTATGAGGTTTACAGGAAGCGCCATCCGCTTGGTGAATAAGATGAATATTTTGTTGGTGGATGGCTATAACATCATCGGCGCCTGGCCCGAACTCCAAAAATTGAAACAAAAAGACCTTGGCGCCGCCAGGGACAGGCTGATAGAGATTATGGCGGACTACCAAGGTTTTACGGATGACAAAGTCATCGTCATATTTGATGCATACGGGGTCAAAGGTCTGGAAAAAAAATACCGCCACCACAAAGTGGAAGTGATTTTTACAAAAGAAAATGAAACGGCTGATGAATGTATTGAAAAACTGGCCATTAAATTGAACAATATCATGACACAGGTTTATGTGGCCACATCCGATTACACCGAACAGTGGCAAATATTCGGCCAAGGCGCTTTAAGGATTTCCGCGCGCGAATTGCTCACAAAAGTGGAAATGATTGAACAAAAGATCAAAAAAAATGTAAAATCAATTCAAGAGGAGAAACCGGCAACAAGAATCCCATTAAGCAAAGAGGTCATGGAAATTTTCGAAAAATTGCGCAGGGGTAAGTAATGGGCGGTTGACGATTGAAAATTCTGTACTGTATAATAATTTTTATCTAATGCCGATGGGGGGATACATGTGAACCTGAATGTAGTTGAGGCAGCATATGAAGAAAGATACGGCATGATGCAGGACGAAGAGTTGGTTGAATGCATTCACAGCGGCGAAAGTGAAGCATTGGATTACTTGATTCAAAAGTACAGGAATTTTGTCAGGGCAAAAGCGCGCTCTTATTTTTTAATCGGCGCAGACCGTGAAGATATTGTCCAGGAAGGGATGATTGGATTATACAAAGCCATCCGCGATTATAAAGAGGACAAGCTTACGTCTTTTAAAGCTTTTGCCGAATTATGCATCACCCGGCAAATGATTACCGCTATTAAGACTGCCACCCGTCAAAAGCATATACCGCTTAATTCTTACATTTCTCTGGACAAGCCGATTTATGACGAAGAATCCGACCGCACCTTAATGGACGTCATTACCTGCGCAAGAATCTCCAACCCCGAAGAATTAATCCTGATTCGTGAAAAATATGTCAATATTGAAGATAAAATATCCGAGCTGCTCAGCGACTTGGAAAGGAAAGTGCTCGCCCTTTACCTGGACGGGCAGTCCTACCAGGAAATTTCAGAAGAATTGAACCGTCATGTAAAATCAATTGATAACGCTTTACAAAGGGTAAAAAAGAAACTGGAACGTTTTTTGGAAATGAAAGAACTGACATACTAAGCAGGCTGGCACGGAAATTCCCCGCTTGCTTGCAGGTGTTATTGACACGCGCTTTCCGCCGTGTTATGTTGGAGTGTAGTATTTTAAAATCAGGCTATGCTAAAATAATGTTGATGATCGTGAATTTTTGGAGTTCCTGCGGGAAAGCGGGCTATCGGGGCCCCGCAGCCCGTAGTTGTACGGGGAGGCCCGCGGTCGTGTCATGTGTGAAGCGGATTTCGCGATCATCAACATGCCTAAAATAAAATTTTGTAATAAATGGATTTACAGGCGCGGAATCCGCGGATCGTGCTGATTCCGTAATCTGCAAATTTTTAGACAGCTGGTGACAATATGCGAAAGAAAGTGGCGCTTGCCTGCTCCAGGTGCGGTTCGCGCAATTACACAACCGTTGTCCATGACAAACAGGCCAGGAGAATAGAGCTGAAAAAGTTTTGCAAACATTGCCAGGCGTACATTATCCACCGCGATACAAAATAATGGCGAACTTGAACTTATTTGGAGGTTTGAATACATGTCCATCACAAAGTTTTTCCGTAATGTATCTTCCGAGATGCGAAAAGTCAGCTGGCCGACCCGCAAAGAGCTGGTCAAATATACCATTACGGTCATTGCAACTGTTGCTTTTTTAACACTATTTTTTGTTGTGATCGATTTGGGGATTTCCGCAATCATCCGGTGGGCTGAAAGTACGCTGTAAGATTATTAATTTTCTCTTGAATAATCCTTGTTTAATCATGGTATAATGGAAATATCATAAGCAACGACTCTAACCCGGTTAACGGGTTTTTTCATTTGCTGAAATTTTAAAAGACCAGTAGGGAGGGACGGACATCAAGTCCTAATAAATGGAAAAAAACTGGTATGTTGTGCATACGTATTCAGGTTATGAAAATAAAGTAAAAGCCAATTTGGAAAAACGCGTGGAATCCATGGGGATGCAGGATAAAATTTTCCGCGTCGTTGTGCCGGAAGAAGAAGAAGTCGAAGTAAAAAACGATAAGAAAAAAGCCGTCAAACGGAAAGTATTCCCCGGTTATGTCCTTGTGGAAATGGTCATGACGGACGATTCGTGGTATGTTGTCCGGAACACGCCCGGAGTAACGGGTTTTGTCGGTTCATCAGGCTCGGGATCGAAACCGACGCCGCTTCTGCCGGAAGAAATCAATACCATCTTAAAACGGATGGGAATGGAAGAAAAGCGGGCGGATGTCGACTTTGAAATCGGCGAACCCGTCACGGTAAAAGAAGGGCCGTTTGCGAATTTTGCCGGCAAAATCATTGATATGGACCGCGACAAAGGACGGGCGAAAGTGATGGTCAATATGTTCGGGCGGGAAACTCCGGTTGACCTCGTTTTTGAGCAAATTGATAAAATATAATCGGATAAAAACTTGAAATCCCCATCAGTAGATGATAATATGTTATAAGTCAGTATGTTCTTTAGCAGATGCGCCCTGAACAGGGAGGCGAAGCAGTGCGGAACAGCTGTGGATGCATACGGCGCTGCGGGTTTTGTCTGCCGGAACCGGGCCTATGCTTGAACAGACACTGAACAATTCATATCATCTTTATTTTAAATAGAGAGATTTGTTTGTTTGAGTGGGAGGGCGAGTCCCCTATTACCACATCACGGACTTAAGGAGGTGTGTCTCGTGGCTAAAAAAGTAGTAAAAATTGTTAAATTACAGATTCCTGCCGGAAAAGCAAACCCTGCACCACCTGTTGGTCCTGCACTGGGTCAAGCCGGCGTCAACATCATGGGATTTTGTAAAGAATTTAACGCACGTACTGCAGATCAAGCAGGCCTGATTATTCCTGTTGAAATCACGGTATTTGAGGACCGTTCATTTACATTCATTACGAAAACCCCGCCAGCTGCGGTTTTGCTGAAAAAAGCTGCCGGCATTGAGTCCGGTTCCGGCGAGCCGAACCGCAATAAAGTGGCGACGATAAAACGTGACAAAGTACGTGAAATCGCGGAAACGAAAATGCCTGATTTAAATGCAGCAAGCGTTGAAGCGGCTATGCGCATGGTTGAAGGCACTGCGCGCAGCATGGGGATTGTAATCGAAGACTGATCCATGCGCGAAAAATGGTTTCTGTCCAACGGGGTTGCGATGCGAAAATGTGCTCGCAACCTTTTTCGTGGGAGGTTTATCCGTTAAAACCACAATTGAGGAGGAAAAAAGAATGGCAAAAAAAGGTAAAAAGTATGTTGAAGCTTTGAAATTGGTTGACCGCTCCAAAGCTTACCCGGTGCAAGAAGCAATTGAACTCGTGAAAAAAACAAGCTATGCAAAATTCGACGCAACGGTTGAAGCTG
This sequence comes from Weizmannia acidilactici, assembly GCF_008974225.1. Taxonomy (NCBI): domain Bacteria; kingdom Bacillati; phylum Bacillota; class Bacilli; order Caryophanales; family Bacillaceae; genus Heyndrickxia; species Weizmannia acidilactici. The sequence continues at coordinate 18,453 of NZ_BKZR01000014.1, forward strand.
CATTCCGTTTAGGTGTAGATCCGAAAAAAGCGGACCAGCAAATCCGCGGCGCTGTTGTGCTTCCGAACGGAACAGGTAAAACCCAACGCGTGCTCGTTTTTGCGAAAGGCGAAAAACTGAAAGAAGCAGAAGCAGCCGGTGCCGATTATGTCGGTGATACGGATTACATTAATAAAATCCAGCAAGGCTGGTTTGACTTCGATGTTATCGTCGCAACGCCTGACATGATGGGCGAAGTCGGTAAATTGGGCCGCATCCTCGGGCCGAGGGGTTTAATGCCGAACCCGAAAACCGGCACTGTAACATTTGATGTTGCAAAAGCGGTTCAGGACATCAAAGCCGGTAAAGTGGAATACCGCGTTGACAAAGCGGGAAATATCCACGCCCCGATCGGAAAAACATCTTTCGAAACGGAAAAACTCGTCGAAAACCTTACGACTTTATTTGAAACTTTGGTGAAAGCAAAACCGTCTACTGCAAAAGGCACTTACATGAAAAATATTTCTGTTACGTCGACAATGGGCCCTGGTGTAAAAATTGACCCATCTTCTTTTGCAGTTAAATAATCCCTTTGACATGCCAAACATGTCTTGATATAATGTAAACTAGCTTAAAAAGAAAACATTTGTACCGTAGACAGCAGGTGCCATCCGGCTTAATGTCCTGCCGAGGTAATGCGTATAGAAAACCGGCCTGTTTCAGGCTTGTGTATGCATAAAACCTCCATGTCTCGGATATGGAGGTTTTTGTTTGGTATGAATGTTCATCAAGAATATCTGTAGGAGGTGTCAAGATGAGCAGTGCAATTGAACAAAAGAAACAAGTGGTGGAAGAAATCACCGAAAAATTTAAATCAAGCGTGTCCACTATTGTTGTGGATTACCGTGGCTTAAACGTTGCTGAAGTCACCGAACTGCGTAAACAGCTCCGTGAAGCAGGCGTTGATTTCAAAGTTTACAAAAACACTTTGACACGCCGTGCTGTGGAAGCTGCCGAGCTAACCGGCCTGAATGATGTCCTCACCGGCCCGAACGCGATCGCATTCAGTGCCGAGGACGTTGTAGCACCTGCGAAAATCTTGAGCGATTTCGCGAAAGACCATGAAGCTTTGGAAATCAAAGCGGGCGTGATCGAAGGCAATGTTGCAACCGTTGATGAAATCAAAGCCCTTGCATCGCTTCCTTCCCGCGAAGGCCTGCTTTCGATGCTGCTTAGCGTGCTGCAGGCTCCGATCCGCAACCTTGCACTTGCGGCGAAAGCTGTTGCGGACCAAAAAGAAGAACAAGGTGCTTAATTTGAAGTTTACAGGATAAAAAATATTGATATTAGGAGGATTTAGAAATGACGAAAGAAGAAATCATCTCTGCTGTCAAAGAAATGACAGTTCTTGAATTGAACGAACTTGTAAAAGCAATTGAAGAAGAATTCGGCGTAACTGCTGCTGCACCGGTTGCTGTTGTAGGCGGCGCTGCAGGCGGAGATGCTGCTGCAGAAAAAACTGAATTTGATGTTGTATTGGCTGAAGCCGGTGCACAAAAAATCAAAGTCATCAAAGTTGTCCGCGAAATCACAGGCCTTGGTCTTAAAGAAGCGAAAGAACTTGTTGACAATGCTCCAAAACCGCTTAAAGAAGGCGTATCGAAAGAAGAAGCTGAAGAAATTAAAGCGAAACTTGAAGAAGTTGGCGCCGGCGTAGAATTGAAGTAAGAGCCTTTTAGAAAAAAAGCCCGCATGAACGCGGGCTTTTTTCAACATCTCATTTTCTCCTGTAATGACCTCAACCCTCTAAGAAAGCGTGGGACGATATGGCTGAACATTACTATTCGCAACACCCTGAAGTAAAGAGCAACCCGATGGACTGGGCCTTTACATTAAGAGGGCATTCCTTCCATTTTCAAACAGACCAAGGCGTTTTTTCGAAAAAAGAAGTGGATTTCGGTTCGCGTGTATTAGTCGAGCGCGTCACGCTGCCGGAAGCGGACGGGCCGATTCTTGATTTGGGCTGCGGCTACGGCCCGATCGGTTTGGCGCTGGCAAAATCTTTCCCCGGCCGCGAAGTCCATATGGTAGACATTAACGAACGGGCGGTTGAACTGGCAAAGAAAAACGCCGCCAATAACCATATTTCAAATGCTTCCATTTACAAAAGCGATATTTTTGAAAACATCAGAGCCGATCAGTTCGCGCTCATCGTGACCAATCCGCCAATTAGGGCCGGCAAGCAGCTTGTCTATCGGATGTTTGAGGAAAGTTTTCGGCATCTTGTAACAAACGGGGAACTTTGGGTGGTCATCCAAAAGAAGCAGGGCGCCCCTTCTGCAAGGAAAAAATTAGAACGGTTGTTTGGTGGAGTCGATTTGATTGGCAAAGAAAAAGGGTATTATGTTTTTAAAGCCAAAAAAATTTGACTCTCATTTTGTTGTATGTTAAAATCATAAAATGCCAATAGATTATTTTTCTTTATACAATCTAAAATGTATTTGTCAAGTATATATTTTGGGTTAATTGGAAATGACTTATAAAATCATAACTCGTCATGCGATATGTGGTTTTTCATAAAAAACCCTTTTTCTTTTTGTCTTAGCTTCATGTTGTTTGACGAAAGATGCAAACAAAACGCTTGATTTGAGGGGTGAATCAGTTGTCACATCAACTAGTTCAGTATGGACGGCACCGCCAACGCAGAAGTTATGCGCGTATTAAAGAAATTTTAGAGCTGCCAAACCTAATCGAGATCCAAACCTCATCTTACCAATGGTTCCTTGACGAAGGTTTGCGTGAAATGTTTCAGGACATCTCCCCGATCGAGGATTTTGCCGGAAACCTTTTTTTGGAATTTATTGATTACAGCCTCGGCGAACCGAAATACTCAATCGACGAATGTAAAGAGCGTGATGTTACTTACGCAGCCCCGCTCCGCGTAAAGGTGCGCCTTATCAATAAAGAAACCGGTGAAGTGAAAGACCAGGATGTATTTATGGGCGACTTCCCATTAATGACGGAAACGGGGACTTTTATCATTAATGGTGCAGAACGTGTCATTGTATCCCAGCTCGTCCGTTCCCCTAGTGTTTATTTTAACAGTAAAATGGACAAAAACGGGAAATACGGCTACAGTGCAACCGTCATTCCAAACCGCGGCGCATGGCTTGAGTATGAAACGGATGCGAAAGATGTTGCCTATGTCCGCATCGACCGTACGAGAAAGCTGCCGATCACCGTTTTGCTCCGGGCGCTCGGTTTCGGTTCCGACCAGGAAATTATCGAGTTAATCGGCGATAACGAGTTTTTAAGGAATACGCTCGAAAAAGATAATACCGACAGCACTGAAAAAGCGCTTCTTGAAATATACGAACGACTCCGCCCGGGCGAGCCGCCGACAGTTGAAAACGCGAAAAGCTTGTTGATCTCGCGTTTCTTTGATCCGAAACGTTATGATCTGGCAAATGTCGGCCGATATAAAATGAACAAAAAGCTTCATATGAAATTCCGTTTGTTCGGGCAGCGTTTAGCCGAAACCCTGGCTGACCCCGAAACCGGCGAAATCATTGCGGAAGAAGGAACGGTTTTAGACCGGCGTACGCTTGATAAAATTATCCCTTATCTTGAAAACGGCTTAGGTTTTAAAACATACAGCCAAGTTGGCGGTGTTGTTGATGATGATATTACGCTGCAGTCCATCAAAATTTATGCCCCGATCGACGATAATGAGAAAGTCATCAATGTAATCGGAAATGCTTATGTGGATGAAAGCATCAAACACATTACACCTGCAGACATTGTGGCTTCCATCAGCTATTTCTTCAATTTGCTGCACGGCGTCGGCGATACGGATGATATCGATCATCTTGGGAACCGCCGTTTAAGGTCAGTCGGTGAATTGCTGCAAAACCAATTCCGCATCGGCCTGTCGCGGATGGAACGCGTTGTCCGTGAAAGAATGTCGATCCAGGACATTAACACGATTACGCCTCAGCAGCTGATCAATATCCGCCCGGTGATCGCGGCCATTAAGGAATTCTTTGGCAGCTCGCAGTTGTCGCAGTTCATGGATCAGACGAACCCGCTGGCGGAACTGACCCATAAGCGCAGGCTTTCCGCACTCGGACCCGGCGGTTTGACACGTGAACGCGCCGGCATGGAAGTGCGCGACGTCCACTACTCGCACTACGGCCGCATGTGTCCGATTGAAACGCCTGAAGGACCGAATATTGGGTTGATCAACTCTTTGTCGACGTATGCCAAAGTCAACCGCTTCGGTTTTATTGAAACGCCATACCGCAGGGTTGACCCAGATACAGGGCGTGTAACGGAACATATCGACTATTTGACGGCCGATGAAGAAGACAATTATGTCGTGGCCCAGGCGAATGCACAATTGGATGAAAACGGCTATTTTGTCGATGATGAAGTATATGCGCGTTTCCGCGGCGAAAACATTGTCGTTAAAGCGGACCGCGTCGATTACATGGATGTTTCGCCGAAGCAGGTTGTATCTGCTGCGACAGCATGTATCCCGTTCCTTGAAAACGACGACTCAAACCGTGCGTTGATGGGTGCGAACATGCAGCGCCAGGCCGTTCCGCTCATGCAGCCGCATGCGCCGATCGTTGGCACCGGCATGGAGTATGTGAGTGCAAAAGACTCGGGCGCGGCTTTGATCTGCAAGCATGATGGCATTGTGGAACATGTGGAAGCCCGCGAAATTTGGGTACGCCGCATCATCAATGTGGACGGCCAGGAAGTGAAAGGCGATCTGGATAAATATCGTCTTCAAAAATTCAAGCGCTCCAACAACGGCATGTGCATCAACCAGCGCCCGATTGTGAAAAAAGGCGACCGTGTTGAAAAAGGCGAAATCTTAGCTGATGGCCAATCGATGGACCACGGAGAACTGGCCCTCGGGCAAAACGTGCTTGTTGCTTTTATGACATGGGACGGCTATAACTATGAAGATGCCATCATTATGAGCGAAAAACTCGTAAAAGAAGATGTTTACACATCTATCCATATAGAAGAATACGAGTCGGAAGCCCGCGATACGAAGCTTGGGCCGGAAGAAATGACCCGCGATATCCCGAACGTCGGCGAAGATGCTTTGAAAAACCTCGACGAACGCGGCATTGTCCGAATTGGTGCTGAAGTAAAAGACGGCGATCTGCTCGTCGGGAAAGTCACCCCGAAAGGCGTTACAGAACTAACGGCGGAAGAACGCCTGCTCCATGCCATCTTCGGCGAAAAGGCCCGAGAAGTGCGTGACACATCGCTCCGGGTTCCACACGGGGGCGGCGGTATTGTCCTCGATGTCAAAGTCTTTACGCGCGAAGCAGGGGATGAGCTCCCGCCTGGTGTGAACCAGCTCGTCCGCGTTTATATCGTGCAGAAACGGAAAATCCACCAGGGCGACAAGATGGCCGGGCGCCACGGAAACAAAGGGGTTATCTCCCGGATTCTTCCGGAAGAAGATATGCCTTTCCTTCCGGATGGAACGCCTGTCCAAATCATGCTCAATCCGCTCGGCGTGCCTTCTCGGATGAACATCGGGCAGGTGCTTGAACTGCATCTTGGCATGGCGGCGAAAAAACTCGGCCTCCATGTGGCGACTCCGGTATTTGACGGTGCGCGCGAAGAGGACGTCTGGGAAACGATTGAAGAAGCCGGCATGGCGCGTGATGCGAAAACTGTGCTTTACGACGGGCGTACCGGCGAACCTTTCGATAACCGCGTATCTGTCGGGATTATGTATATGATTAAACTCGCCCACATGGTAGACGATAAATTGCATGCCCGTTCGACAGGGCCTTACTCGCTCGTTACACAGCAGCCGCTCGGCGGTAAAGCACAGTTCGGCGGCCAAAGGTTCGGGGAGATGGAAGTATGGGCGCTCGAAGCTTACGGTGCCGCCTACACGCTCCAGGAAATCCTCACCGTCAAATCGGATGACGTCGTCGGCCGCGTAAAAACTTATGAAGCAATTGTAAAAGGGGAAAATGTCCCTGAGCCTGGTGTGCCGGAATCGTTTAAAGTGCTGATCAAGGAACTTCAAAGCTTAGGGCTGGATGTGAAGATCTTATCCGGGGACGACGAAGAAATTGAAATGCGCGACCTTGAAGACGATGATGACCTGAACCAGGCAGATACATTGAACATTGCCCCTGAATCAAAAGAAGAGCCTGAAGGGATCGGGGCGTCCAAAGAATAATTGCTGGAGTTTACGTGGAACAGAAAGAGAGGCCATCGTCCGGATTGTATGGAATCCGTACAATCCGGCTTCTATTTCTGTTTCTTCTGTATGTGTTTTAAGGTACTAACCTAAAGACGAAAGGGAGGCTGGCCCCTTGCTGGACGTAAATAATTTTGAGTACATGAAAATTGGTCTTGCTTCACCGGATAAAATCCGTTCCTGGTCATACGGTGAAGTCAAAAAACCGGAAACCATCAACTACAGGACATTAAAACCTGAAAAAGACGGGCTTTTCTGCGAACGTATTTTCGGCCCGACAAAAGACTGGGAATGCCATTGCGGCAAATACAAACGCGTCCGTTACAAAGGCGTTGTCTGCGACCGCTGCGGTGTGGAAGTGACAAGATCGAAAGTGCGCCGCGAAAGAATGGGCCATATCGAACTTGCTGCGCCTGTTTCACATATATGGTATTTCAAAGGGATTCCTAGCCGGATGGGGCTTGTGCTTGACATGTCCCCGCGCGCTTTGGAAGAAGTGATTTACTTCGCATCTTATGTTGTCACCGAAGCAGGGGATACTTCTTTGGAAAAGAAACAGCTCCTTTCCGAAAAAGAATACCGTGCTTACCGTGAAAAATACGGCAACAAATTCCAGGCCGGCATGGGTGCGGAAGCCATTAAAAAACTGCTGCAGGATGTAGATGTCAATAAAGAATGCGAAGCGCTAAAAGAAGAGCTGAAAGTTGCGCAAGGCCAGCGCCGCACACGTGCGATCAAGCGCCTTGAAGTGCTCGAAGCCTTCCGCAATTCAGGCAATAAACCGGAATGGATGGTTTTGGATGTCCTTCCTGTCATTCCGCCTGAACTGCGCCCGATGGTACAGCTGGAAGGCGGGCGCTTTGCCACATCTGACTTAAATGATTTGTACCGCCGCGTCATCAATCGGAACAACCGTTTGAAACGCCTGCTGGATCTTGGTGCGCCAAGCATTATTGTTCAAAACGAAAAACGCATGTTGCAGGAAGCAGTCGACGCTTTGATCGATAACGGCCGTCGTGGACGCCCGGTAACAGGCCCGGGGAACCGCCCGTTAAAATCGCTTTCCCATATGCTGAAAGGGAAACAGGGCCGTTTCCGCCAAAACTTGCTCGGAAAACGGGTTGACTATTCCGGCCGTTCGGTTATCGTTGTCGGCCCGAATTTGAAAATGTACCAATGCGGTCTGCCGCGTGAAATGGCGATTGAATTGTTCAAGCCTTTCGTTATGAAAGAACTCGTCGAAAAAGGCCTGGCCCATAATATTAAAAGCGCAAAACGGAAAATCGAACGTCTGCAGCCGGAAATCTGGGATGTGCTGGAAGAAGTCATTAAAGAACACCCGGTACTCCTGAACCGTGCCCCGACACTGCACAGGCTCGGGATTCAGGCATTTGAACCGAAGCTTGTTGAAGGGCGCGCAATCCGCCTGCATCCGCTCGTATGTACGGCTTATAACGCGGACTTTGACGGCGACCAAATGGCTGTACACGTCCCGCTGTCGGCAGAGGCACAGGCGGAAGCGCGTTTGCTAATGCTTGCCGCACAAAACATTTTGAACCCGAAAGACGGGAAACCGGTTGTTACGCCGTCCCAGGACATGGTCCTCGGCAACTACTACTTAACGCTTGAACGTGAAGGGGCTGTCGGCGAAGGCTCTGTCTTTAAAGATGTAAATGAAGTGTATATGGCCTACTATAACGGCTATGTGCATTTCCATACACGGATCGCCATTCATGCCGGTTCGCTCAACAATCCGACTTTCACGGAAGAGCAAAATAAAAAGCTTTTGATTACAACTGTCGGGAAAGTGATCTTCAATGAAATCTTGCCGAAGAGCTTCCCATACATTAATGAGCCGACTAAAACAAACTTGGAAGAAAGGACACCTGACAAATATTTTGTCGATCCGTCTATTGACGTAAAAGAACATATTAAACAGCAGCCTTTAATCCGGCCGTTTATAAAAGGATTCCTCGGAAGCATTATTGCCGAAGTGTTTAAACGGTTCAAGATTACGGAAACTTCCAAGATGCTGGACCGCTTAAAAGACCTTGGCTTCCAATATTCTACAAAAGCCGGTATTACTGTCGGCGTATCCGACATCGTCGTTTTGGGAGAAAAAGAGGAAATCCTCTCGGAAGCCCAGAAGAAAGTCGATACAGTTATGAAACAGTTCCGCCGTGGTTTAATTACCGAGGACGAACGTTATGACCGCGTCATTTCGATCTGGAGCGAGGCAAAAGATACGATCCAGGGCAAATTGATGGAATCCCTGGATAAACGGAACCCGATCTTCATGATGAGCGATTCGGGTGCGCGGGGAAACGCATCGAACTTTACACAGCTTGCCGGAATGCGCGGCTTGATGGCCAACCCGGCCGGACGGATAATTGAATTGCCGATCAAGTCCAGTTTCCGTGAAGGTTTGACCGTACAAGAATACTTCATCTCAACGCACGGTGCTCGTAAAGGCCTTGCCGATACGGCGCTTAAGACTGCGGACTCAGGTTATCTAACCCGTCGCCTTGTCGATGTGGCGCAGGATGTCATCGTCCGCGAAGACGACTGCGGAACCGACCGCGGGCTTTTGATCGGAGCGTTGAAAGAGGGCACGGAAATTATTGAATCCCTTGAAGAACGCTTAACAGGCCGTTATTCAAGAAAAACGATCAGACATCCTGAAACCGGGAAAATCATTGTCTGTGAAAACGAGTTTATCACGGAAGACATTGCGAAGGAAATTGTCGACGCCGGTTATGAAAAAGTCTGGATCCGCTCGGTATTCACCTGCAATACCCGCCATGGCGTATGTAAAAAATGCTACGGGCGCAATCTGGCAACCGGCCAGGAAGTCGAAGTCGGTGAAGCGGTTGGGATTATTGCGGCCCAATCGATCGGCGAACCGGGTACCCAGCTGACCATGCGTACATTCCATACCGGAGGCGTGGCCGGAGAAGATATTACCCAAGGTCTTCCACGTATCCAGGAATTGTTTGAAGCCCGGAATCCGAAAGGCCAGGCAGTCATTTCCGAAGTGGACGGGGTTGTCACTTCCATCAGCGAAGGACGGGACCGCCAATACGAGATTGTCATCCAGGGCCCTGTTGAAACCCGCACATATATCGCACCTTACACTTCCCGCCTAAAAGTGGCGGTGAATGATGAGGTCAAGAGGGGACAGGAACTGACGGAAGGTTCCATCGACCCGAAAGACCTGCTGCGTGTAACAGATGTGACGACCGTACAGGAATACTTGTTGCGGGAAGTCCAAAAAGTATACCGGATGCAAGGGGTTGAAATTGGCGACAAGCACATTGAAGTAATGGTCCGTCAAATGCTGAGAAAAGTAAGGGTGCTGGATGCCGGCGACACGGATGTCCTTCCGGGTACGCTGCTTGACATCCACCAGTTCGGCGAAGCAAACGAAAAAGCTTTGCTTGAAGGCAACCGCCCTGCAACAGGACGCCCGGTATTGCTCGGGATTACAAAAGCTTCCCTGGAAACCGATTCGTTCTTATCGGCGGCCTCCTTCCAGGAAACAACCCGGGTGTTAACGGATGCGGCCATCAAAGGCAAACGCGACGAATTGCTCGGGCTGAAAGAAAATGTCATTATCGGGAAACTCGTTCCTGCCGGTACAGGAATGACCCGCTACCGCAAAACAATTCCCGAAGTCATGAAGAAAGAAGAGGAAGTGCCGGCAGAAACGGAATAAAAAGAAAAGCGGAGGGCGACATTATTCGGCGTACGGATTTGATTTGGCCTCTGACTTAAAGGAAACACGGTGAGCCTATAGGTGAACCGATGTTGACTTATCGCAGGGAAGAGGCCGGAAATCCGCTAGCCCAATAACACCCGCAGCTGGACAATCGAAAAGCGGAGGTAAATCATAAGTTAGACATGGAGTGGCTGCGCCGGTTTTTCCGGCGTGCCATTCTTATGATGTTTTTTTACATGAATGTTGACTTTGGATTTTCAAAGTGATAATATATTCAAGGTGCTCCTATCAATACCTGTATACTTTGGAGGATACTGCAATGTCTTATGAAAAAGTAAATCAGGCAAAGAAAATTATTGTAGGAACAAAACAAACAGTAAAAGCTTTAAAGGCTGGAAATGTTGATGAGTTGCTTGTTGCTGAAGATGCTGATCCGAACGTAACGGGCAAAGTCATCGCCATTGCCGAAGAATTCAATGTGCCGGTTACCTATACCGAGTCAAAAAAACAGCTCGGGAAAGCATGCGGCATTGAAGTCGGAGCTGCAGCTGTTGCACTCATTTATTAAACATTTTTTGCGCATTGACGCAAAAGTTTGTTTTTACCATTAAATGAACCACCTGGATGTGTGGGCTTAAATTGTTCGAAGGGAGGAAAAACAGATGCCTACAATTAACCAATTGGTGCGCAAACCTCGTAAATCCAAAATCGAGAAATCAAAATCACCTGCGCTGAACAAAGGCTACAACAGCTTCAAAAAAATCAATACCGACCTTGCTTCACCACAAAAACGCGGAGTATGTACCCGTGTTGGTACAATGACCCCGAAAAAACCGAACTCGGCGCTTCGTAAATATGCCCGTGTCCGTTTAACAAACGGGATTGAAGTAACGGCGTACATTCCTGGCATCGGCCATAACCTGCAGGAACACAGCGTTGTGCTGATCCGCGGCGGCCGTGTAAAAGACCTGCCTGGTGTCCGTTACCACATTGTCCGCGGTGCGCTTGACACTGCCGGTGTTGACAGCCGCAAACAAGGCCGTTCCAAATATGGCACGAAAAAACCTAAAGAAAAGAAATAATAAATCTATAACAACCGCTGAAAGGAGGATCATTTCATGCCACGTAAAGGGCCTGTAGCAAAACGAGACGTATTACCGGATCCGATCTACAATTCCAAGCTGGTAACACGTTTAATCAACAAAATGATGATCGATGGCAAGAGGGGGAAAGCCCAAACCATCCTTTATTCCGCTTTTGATATTATTCGTGAGCGTACTGGCAAAGATCCAATGGAAGTTTTTGACCAAGCATTGAAAAATATCATGCCTGTTCTTGAAGTAAGAGCACGCCGTGTAGGTGGTGCGAACTATCAGGTGCCGGTTGAGGTGCGCCCGGAACGCCGGACAACTTTAGGGCTTCGCTGGCTGGTAAACTATGCCCGCCTCCGCGGAGAAAAAACGATGGAAGAACGCCTCGCGAACGAAATCATGGATGCAGCGAACAACACAGGCGCTGCAGTGAAAAAACGCGAAGATACGCATAAAATGGCCGAAGCAAACAAAGCGTTCGCTCACTATCGCTGGTAATATTCCAATACTCCTAAATTACACCTAAAGGAAGGAGAAAAACGAGATGCCAAGAGAGTTCTCCTTAGAAAAAACTCGTAACATCGGTATCATGGCCCACATCGATGCCGGTAAAACCACAACAACCGAGCGCATCCTTTATTACACCGGCCGCATTCATAAAATCGGCGAAACGCATGAAGGTGCGTCTCAAATGGACTGGATGGAGCAGGAACAGGAACGTGGGATTACGATTACGTCCGCTGCGACAACTGCGCAGTGGAAAAACCACCGCATCAACATCATCGACACTCCGGGACACGTGGACTTCACAGTTGAGGTTGAACGTTCGCTCCGTGTCCTTGACGGTGCGGTTGCCGTTCTTGATGCCCAGTCCGGCGTTGAGCCCCAAACAGAAACCGTTTGGCGCCAGGCAACAACTTACGGAGTTCCCCGTATTGTATTCGTCAATAAGATGGATAAAATCGGGGCCGACTTCTTATTTTCGGTAAGTTCCCTGCATGAACGCCTCCAGGCAAACGCGCATGCGGTCCAATTGCCTATCGGGGCCGAAGACAGCTTCGAAGGCATCATTGATTTGATTGAAATGAAAGCCACTTTCTACGGCGATGATCTCGGCACGAAAATCGAAGTCCGCGAAATTCCGGAAGAGTACAGGGAACAAGCGGAAGAATACCGTGAAAAATTAATTGAAGCAGTTGCTGAAATCAATGAAGACATTATGGAAAAATATCTTGGCGGCGAAGAAATTTCGAAAGAAGAATTGAAAGCCGCCATCCGGAAAGCAACTTGTGATGTTGAGTTTTTCCCGGTATTGTGCGGTTCCGCTTTTAAAAACAAAGGTGTCCAATTGATGTTGGATGCAGTTGTCGATTATCTTCCTTCCCCGGTTGATGTGCCGGCGATCAAAGGTACGTTGCCGGATTCCGGTGAAGAAGTCGTAAGGCATTCCAGCGATGACGAGCCATTCTCGGCTTTGGCATTCAAAGTCATGACCGACCCGTTCGTTGGTAAACTGACTTTCTTCCGTGTATACTCGGGTACGTTGAGCTCCGGTTCTTACGTCCAAAACTCGACAAAAGGAAAACGCGAACGTATCGGGCGTATTTTGCAGATGCACGCAAACCACCGGAAAGAAATCGACATGGTTTATGCCGGGGATATTGCAGCTGCTGTCGGCTTGAAAGACACAACAACCGGTGACACGCTTTGCGATGAAAACAATCTCGTTATCCTTGAATCGATGGAATTCCCTGAACCGGTTATCCAGCTGTCGGTAGAACCGAAATCGAAAGCAGACCAGGATAAAATGACAACCGCCCTGCAAAAACTTCAGGAAGAAGACCCGACATTCCGTGCGCATACGGATCCTGAAACCGGGCAAACGATCATCGAAGGTATGGGTGAGCTCCATCTTGATATCATCGTTGACCGAATGAAACGCGAATTCAAAGTAGAAGCCAATATCGGTGCTCCGCAAGTTGCATATCGTGAAACTTTCCGCAAATCCGCACAAGTCCAAGGTAAATTTGTACGCCAATCCGGCGGCCGCGGGCAATACGGTGACGTTTGGATCGAATTCTCGCCAAACGAAGAAGGAAAAGGCTTCGAATTTGAAAATGCAATCGTCGGCGGTGTTGTTCCGCGCGAATATATCCCGGCGATCCAATCCGGTTTGGAAGATGCGATGCAGCGCGGCGTTTTGGCCGGCTATCCTTTGGTTGACATTAAAGCAAAACTTTATGACGGTTCTTACCACGATGTCGACTCAAGTGAAATGGCATTTAAAGTTGCAGCATCCCTTGCGCTAAGAAATGCAGCGGAAAAATGTGACCCGGTACTGCTTGAACCAGTCATGAAAGTGGAAATTGTCATTCCGGAAGAATATCTCGGGGACATCATGGGACAAGTTACTGCCCGCCGCGGACGCGTGGAAGGAATGGAAGCACGCGGAAATGCGCAGGTTGTCCGGGCGATGGTGCCGTTATCCGAAATGTTCGGTTATGCAACGGCGCTCCGTTCAAGCACCCAGGGACGCGGAGTCTTCACGATGCACTTTGACCACTACGAAGAAGTGCCGAAGTCAATCGCTGAAGAAATCATCAAAAAAAATAAAGGTGAATAATTGATTTATTGCCTTTATTGAAGTATAACTACTACTAGATTGGTTAATCACGCTTTAAAGTTGTTGTCGCAGCTTTAAAGCAATATATATACTTTCTAATCCAAAATATTAAGGAGGATTTCCTGATGGCTAAACAAAAATTCGACCGTTCTAAAGAACACTGTAACATTGGTACAATCGGTCACGTTGACCATGGTAAAACGACTTTAACCGCTGCAATTACCGCTGTTCTTGCAAAACAAGGTAAAGCTGAAGCGAAAGCATATGACCAAATTGACGGTGCGCCTGAAGAACGCGAACGCGGGATCACAATTAATACTGCACACGTTGAATATGAAACTGAAAAACGCCACTATGCACACGTTGACTGCCCTGGACACGCTGACTATGTTAAAAACATGATCACAGGTGCAGCGCAAATGGACGGTGCAATCCTGGTTGTATCCGCAGCTGACGGCCCAATGCCTCAAACTCGCGAACACATTCTTCTTTCCCGCCAAGTGGGCGTTCCTTACATCGTTGTATTCCTGAACAAATGCGACATGGTGGACGACGAAGAATTGCTCGAACTTGTTGAAATGGAAGTCCGCGACCTTCTTTCTGAATACGACTTCCCTGGCGATGAAGTGCCGGTTATTAAAGGTTCTGCTTTGAAAGCTCTTGAAGGTGACCCTGAATACGAAGCAAAAATCCTTGAATTGATGGATGCTGTTGATGAATACATCCCAACTCCGCAACGTGACACTGATAAACCATTCATGATGCCTGTTGAAGACGTATTCTCCATCACAGGCCGCGGTACTGTTGCAACCGGCCGTGTAGAACGCGGACAATTGAAAGTCGGTGACGTTGTTGAAATCGTAGGTTTGAGCGACGAACCAAAACAAACAACTGTAACCGGCGTTGAAATGTTCCGTAAAATTCTTGACTATGCTGAAGCTGGCGACAACATCGGTGCACTTCTCCGCGGTATTGCACGTGAAGAAGTACAACGCGGTCAAGTTTTGGCAAAACCGGGATCCATTACCCCGCATACAAAATTTAAAGCACAAGTTTACGTTTTGACGAAAGAAGAAGGCGGACGCCACACTCCATTCTTCTCTAACTATCGTCCGCAATTCTACTTCCGTACAACGGACGTAACCGGCATTATCACTCTTCCGGAAGGCGTTGAAATGGTAATGCCTGGCGATAACGTTGAAATGAGCGTAGAATTGATTTCGCCAATTGCGATCGAAGAAGGAACAAAATTCTCTATCCGTGAAGGCGGCCGTACAGTAGGCGCAGGTTCCGTTTCTTCTATCGAAGCCTAATCGAATATTTGAATCAGAAGGCAGCCGGAGAAAAATCCGGCTGCTTTTTTTGATGCATTCTTTCATGGTTTTCGGGTGTTCGACACGATATTGGATATCCGCAGTAATTATTGCCAAAACTTAATGATGCTGCGGGGGCTATGTATAATAAAGAAAGCTTTGAAACCGGCGGAACATCAAGATTTATGTTGCATTCGCTTATGATTTTGTGTATAATGATTGATGTTGGTCTTTGACTGCGATGAAGTGGGAGGTTGCTGACACACCCGGCCACTTTGCCATGGCGCGTGTGCCAGGAAAATTTCCATGGAGAATGTCTATTAGCAAATAGGCGAAAAAGGAGGGAAAATAATGGCAAAACAAAAAATCCGCATTCGTTTAAAAGCATATGATCACAGAATCCTTGATCAGTCTGCAGAGAAAATTGTAGAAACAGCAAAAAGATCCGGTGCGAGCGTCTCCGGCCCGATTCCGCTGCCGACAGAGAAGTCCGTTTATACGATCTTGCGCGCTGTACACAAATACAAAGATTCTCGCGAACAATTCGAAATGCGTACACACAAACGTCTGATTGATATCGTAAATCCAACTCCGCAAACTGTTGATTCGCTGATGCGGTTGGATCTGCCATCCGGCGTAGACATTGAAATTAAACTTTAATGATAAATTTGATACACATAACAGGAGGTGTGACTGATGACCAAAGGAATCTTAGGAAGAAAAATTGGTATGACCCAAGTTTTTGCCGAGAACGGTGATCTTATTCCTGTGACTGTTGTTGAAGCAACGCCAAATATTGTGCTTCAAAAGAAAACAGTTGAAACAGACGGTTATGAAGCAATCCAGCTCGGATTTGACGACAAACCGGACCGTTTGGCAACCAAACCTGAAAAAGGCCATGCCGCAAAAGCCAATACGGCACCTAAGCGCTTCGTTCGTGAGTTTGACGGAGTAAATACTAGCGATTTTGAAGTTGGTCAAGAAGTCAAAGTTGATATTTTTGCAGAGGGTGACCTCGTAGACGTAACCGGAATTTCCAAAGGGAAAGGATTCCAGGGTGTTATTAAACGCCACGGGCAATCCCGCGGACCAATGGCACACGGTTCCCGTTACCACCGCCGTCCAGGTTCGATGGGCCCGATTGCGCCAAACCGTGTATTTAAGCAAAAAGCGCTCCCTGGACGCACCGGAGGAGAACAAGTAACGGTCCAAAACCTGCAAATCGTGAAAGTCGATACAGAACGCAATTTGCTTCTTATTAAAGGAAACGTTCCTGGTCCTAAAAAATCTTTGCTTAAAATCAAAGCAGCTGTGAAAGCAAAATAACTGTAAAGAAAGGAGGAAACAGGAATGCCAAAAGTAGCTTTATACAACCAAAACGGTTCACAAGTCGGTGAAGTGGAATTAAAAGACGCTGTATTTGGTATCGAGCCGAATGAACATGTTTTATTTGAAGCGATCATTATGCAGAGGGCTTCGTTGCGCCAAGGAACCCATAAAGTAAAGGGGCGTTCTGAAGTCAGCGGCGGCGGACGCAAACCGTGGCGCCAAAAAGGCACAGGCCGCGCACGCCAAGGGTCCATCCGTGCACCGCAATGGCGCGGGGGCGGTACTGTATTTGGGCCTGTTCCACGCAGCTACAGCTACAAACTTCCGAAAAAAGTACGCCGTCTTGCAATTAAATCCGCCTTATCTTCGAAAGTACAGGAAAACAATATTTTGGTTTTGGACGCATTAAACTTTGACGCGCCAAAAACGAAAGATTTTGTTGCCGTTTTGAAAAACTTGTCGGTAGATAAAAAGGCACTTGTCGTGACAGATGTTTTAAACGAAAATGTTGCATTATCCGCACGTAACATTCCTGGTGTGACCGTCGTTGATGCAGCAGGCGTAAATGTTTTGGATGTCGTCAGCCATGATAAATTAATCATGACGAAATCCGCTGTTGAAAAAGTAGAGGAGGTGCTTGGTTAATGGATGCACGTGATGTTCTGAAGCGCCCCATCATTACTGAACGTTCAATGGAATTGACGGCTGAAAAGAAATATACTTTCGACGTTGACGTGAAAGCGAACAAAACGCAAATCAAAAAAGCTGTCGAAGAAATTTTCGGCGTAAAGGTTGCGAAAGTAAACGTAGCAAACTACAAAGGCAAATTTAAACGCATGGGCCGTTTTGTTGGCTATACAAACAAGCGCCGTAAAGCGATCGTTACTTTAACGCCAGACAGCAAAGAAATTGAAATTTTTGAGGTTTAATTTTTATTGATCAGACTGAAGAGGAGGGAAAAACATGGCGATCAAAAAATACAAACCGACCTCTAACGGGCGTCGCGGCATGACTGCTTTGGATTTTGAGGAAATTACGACGGATACACCCGAAAAATCCTTGCTGGCTCCGCTCCACAAAAAAGCAGGCCGCAACAACCAAGGGAAGTTAACTGTTCGTCATCATGGCGGCGGTCATAAGCGCCAATACCGGATTATCGACTTCAAACGCGATAAAGATGGTATACCAGGACGCGTTGCCACAATCGAATATGACCCGAACCGTTCATCCAATATTGCATTGATTCATTATTTAGATGGTGAAAAACGATATATTATCGCACCGAAAAATTTAACTGTCGGTATGGAAGTCATGTCCGGCCCTGATGCCGATATTAAAGTAGGGAACGCACTTCCGCTTTCCGAAATTCCAGTTGGTACCGTGATCCACAACATCGAGCTGAAACCTGGTAAAGGCGGCCAATTGATCCGTTCCGCAGGCACATCTGCCCAAGTGCTCGGTAAAGAAGGCAAATATGTGCTTGTCCGTTTAAATTCAGGTGAAGTGCGCATGATTCTGGCTACTTGCCGCGCAACGATCGGCCAAGTGGGCAATGAGCAGCACGAGCTTGTAAACATTGGTAAAGCAGGCCGCAAACGCTGGATGGGTGTCCGCCCAACTGTCCGCGGATCTGTTATGAACCCGAACGATCACCCGCACGGCGGTGGTGAAGGACGTGCTCCGATCGGGCGCAAATCCCCAATGTCACCATGGGGCAAACCAACGCTTGGTTACAAGACACGCAAGAAGAATAACAAATCCGATAAATTTATTGTACGTCGTCGTAAAAAATAATGCGGTTGGACTACGGTTCGCTGGCTGAACCGTAGCGCAATCTTGAAAGGAGGATCGGCCATGGGTCGCAGTTTAAAAAAAGGGCCTTTTGTTGATGACCATTTGATGTCAAAAATCGAAAAGCTGAACGAATCCAACAAAAAACAAGTCATTAAAACGTGGTCGCGCCGTTCGACAATTTTCCCTGCATTCGTCGGCCATACAATTGCCGTTTATGACGGGCGCAAACATGTTCCTGTTTACATTACGGAAGACATGGTAGGCCACAAGCTCGGTGAATTCGCACCGACACGCACATTCAGGGGTCACGCAGGTGACGATAAGAAAACAAGACGCTAACGAGAGGAGGGCATTCCAATGGAAGCAAAAGCTGTCGCGAAAACAGTCCGTATTGCTCCTCGTAAAGCACGCCTGGTTATTGATTTAATTCGAGGAAAGCAAGTGGGAGAAGCACTTTCGATTCTTAAATTTACACCAAAAGCTGCTTCGCCGGTTATTGAAAAAGTTCTCAACTCTGCAATTGCGAACGCAGAACACAACTACGATATGGACGTGAATGAACTTGTTGTGGCGAAGGCTTATGTTGATGAAGGGCCTACGCTCAAACGTTTCCGCCCGCGCGCACAAGGGCGTGCAAGCCAAATCAACAAACGTACGAGCCATATTACGATCGTAGTATCAGATCAGAAGGAGGGATAATGAGTGGGTCAAAAAGTAAATCCTATCGGTTTGCGAATCGGAGTGATTCGTGACTGGGAATCTAAATGGTATGCAGAAAAAGATTACGCCGATCTGTTGCACGAAGACATCAAAATTCGTGAGTACATTGCAAAACGCCTCGCTGATGCTTCTGTTTCCGGTGTGGAAATTGAACGTGCCGCAAACCGTGTAAACATTACAATCCGTACGGCAAAACCTGGGATGGTCATTGGTAAAGGCGGTTCAGAAGTAGAAGCATTGCGTAAAGCACTGAATGCTCTGACCGGAAAAAGGGTCCACATTAATATTGTTGAAATCAAAAAAGCAGACATCGATGCAAAATTGGTTGCGGAAAACATTGCCCGCCAGCTGGAAAACCGTGTTTCTTTCCGTCGCGCGCAAAAACAGGCAATCCAACGTGCCATGCGTGCTGGTGCGAAAGGCATCAGGACACAGGTTTCGGGACGTTTGGGAGGCGCGGATATCGCCCGTGCAGAACACTACAGCGAAGGTACTGTTCCGCTTCATACGCTTCGTGCGGATATCGACTATGCGCATGCTGAAGCCGACACAACATATGGAAAACTTGGCGTGAAAGTATGGATTTACCGTGGAGAAGTCCTTCCTGCCAAGAAAAAAACTGAGGAAGGGGGAAACTGATCATGTTAATGCCTAAACGTGTGAAATACCGCCGTGAACACCGCGGGAAAATGCGCGGCCGTGCAAAAGGCGGCACTGAAGTGGCTTTTGGCGAATACGGTTTGCAGGCATTGGAAGCTTCCTGGATTACAAACCGCCAAATCGAAGCTGCCCGTATTGCTATGACACGTTATATGAAACGTGGCGGTAAAGTATGGATTAAAATCTTCCCTCACAAACCATATACAGCTAAACCGCTTGAAGTCCGGATGGGTTCCGGTAAAGGTGCGCCTGAAGGTTGGGTAGCCGTAGTTAAACCTGGTAAGATTTTGTTTGAAATTGCCGGGGTTCCCGAAGAAGTTGCACGCGAAGCTTTGCGCCTTGCCTCACACAAGCTTCCGATCAAATGCAAGTTTGTAAAACGTGAAGAAATTGGTGGTGAATCTAATGAAAGCTAAGGAAATTCGTGACTTGACCACTGCCGAAATTGAACAAAAAATTAAATCGCTGAAGGAAGAATTGTTCAACCTTCGCTTCCAGCTTGCGACCGGACAATTGGAAAACACCGCCCGCATCCGTGAAGTTCGCAAATCGATTGCCCGTATGAAAACTGTCATTCGTGAAAGAGAAATTGGAATTAACAACCGATAATGGGAGGAGGTTCGCGATACATGAGTGAACGCAACCAACGCAAAGTTTATACCGGCCGTGTGGTATCCGATAAAATGGATAAAACCATCACTGTCCTTGTAGAAACTTACAAAAAGCATTCTCTGTACGGCAAACGCGTAAAATACTCGAAAAAATTCAAGGCGCATGATGAAAATAACGAAGCAAAAGTCGGCGATATCGTAAGAATCATGGAAACACGCCCGTTATCTGCTACAAAACGTTTCCGCCTTGTCGAAATCGTTGAAAAAGCAGTCATTATTTAATCTATATCAGTTCGGATTACGGTGATTCCGAAGGGAGGTAAACGAGTATGATCCAACAAGAAACCCGTTTGAAGGTGGCTGACAATTCAGGTGCACGTGAAGTTTTAACGATTAAAGTGTTAGGCGGTTCCGGACGGAAAACCGCAAATATCGGCGATGTTATTGTTGCTACGGTAAAACAAGCAACACCAGGGGGCGTTGTTAAAAAAGGTGACGTGGTGAAAGCTGTTGTCGTACGCACAAAGAGCGGAGTGCGCCGCAGCGACGGTTCCTACATCCGCTTTGATGAAAATGCATGCGTCATTATTCGTGACGACAAGAGCCCTCGCGGTACGCGTATTTTCGGGCCTGTTGCACGCGAATTGCGCAACAACAATTTCATGAAAATCGTATCGTTAGCTCCGGAAGTGCTTTAATCTATCAGTTTGATGACAATCAAGGAGGTGCGATTGTAATGCATGTCAAAAAAGGCGACAAGGTGATGGTGATCTCCGGCAAAGATAAAGGGAAAACCGGCACCATCCTGGCAGTATTCCCGAAAAAAGACCGTGTCATTGTGGAAGGCGTGAATATCGTGAAAAAACACTCGAAACCTTCCCAGGCTAATCCGCAAGGCGGGATTATCGATATGGAAGCGCCAATCCACGTATCCAATGTCATGTTGCTTGACCCGAAAACAAATGAGCCGACTCGTATCGGTTACGAAGTAAGAGATGGCAAAAAAGTACGTGTAGCAAAAAAATCCGGCGAAGTTTTAGATAAATAGTTTGAACATGAAGGGAGGTACACGACATGAACCGCCTAAAAGAAAAATACGAAAAAGAAGTTATTCCTGCTTTAACAAAGAAATTTAACTATACATCCGTCATGCAAGTGCCTAAAGTTGAAAAAATCGTGATCAACATGGGTGTTGGTGACGCAGTCCAAAACGCAAAAATGTTAGACAATGCTGTTGAAGAATTGACTTTAATTTCCGGCCAAAAACCGGTTGTAACAAGAGCGAAACGTTCGATCGCAGGTTTCCGCCTTCGCGAAGGGATGCCGATCGGCGCAAAAGTAACCCTCCGCGGTGAGCGCATGTATGAATTTCTGGATAAATTAATTTCTGTTTCCCTTCCACGTGTGCGTGACTTCCACGGCGTTTCCAAAAAATCTTTTGACGGCCGCGGCAACTACACACTTGGTATTAAGGAACAACTGATCTTCCCTGAAATCGATTATGATAAAGTCAATAAAGTGCGCGGCATGGACATCGTCATTGTCACAACTGCAAACACGGACGAAGAATCACGTGAACTGTTAACTTTACTCGGAATGCCATTCCAAAAATAATAGCTCTTGCTAAAGGGAGGCGAAAACGTGGCTAAAAAATCAATGATTGCGAAACAAAAACGCGAACCGAAGTATAAAGTGCAAGCTTATACACGGTGCGAACGTTGCGGCCGACCACATTCCGTCATTCGCAAGTTTAAACTTTGCCGTATTTGTTTCCGCGAACTTGCATATAAAGGTCAAATTCCTGGCGTGAAAAAAGCCAGCTGGTAAAACCCGAATTTGGGAAGGAGGTAAACATAATGGTCATGACTGATCCAATTGCAGATTTGCTTACCCGCATCCGCAATGCAAACACAGTGCGTCATGAAAAATTGGAAGTACCGGCTTCCAAGATCAAAAGAGAAATCGCTGAAATTTTAAAACGCGAAGGCTTTATTCGTGATGTTGAATATATCGAAGACAATAAACAAGGGATCATCCGGATCTTCCTGAAATACGGCGCAAACAACGAACGCGTTATTACAGGGATCAAGCGCATCAGCAAACCAGGCTTGCGCGTTTATGCGAAAGCTGACGAAATTCCAAAAGTGCTGAACGGCCTTGGCATTGCGATTGTTTCTACATCGCAAGGCGTTTTAACTGACAAAGAAGCCCGCAAAAACAATGTCGGCGGGGAAATTTTGGCATACGTATGGTAATCATTTGACGTTGAACGGAGGTGTAAAACATGTCACGTATCGGAAAAAAACCGGTTGAAATCCCATCCGGAGTTACGGTTAACATTAACGGAAATACTGTTACGGTAAAAGGGCCAAAAGGCGAATTGACCCGCAGCTTCAGCCCGGATATTGCCATTTCTGTTGAAGGAAATGTCATCAACGTAACGCGCCCTTCCGACAGCAAAAACCACCGCGCACTGCACGGGACAACCCGCGCTTTGCTTGCGAACATGGTGGAAGGTGTATCGAAAGGCTTTGAAAAATCATTGGAATTGGTCGGGGTCGGGTACCGTGCCCAAAAACAAGGCAAGAAACTTGTCCTGAACGTCGGGTTCTCCCATCCTGTAGAGTTTGAACCGGAAGAAGGCTTGGAAATTGAAGTTCCTTCCAATACGAAAATTGTCGTAAAAGGCGCAAGCAAAGAACGCGTCGGCGCATTTGCCGCGAATATCCGCGACGTTCGCCCGCCTGAGCCATACAAAGGCAAAGGTATTCGCTATGAAGGCGAATATGTACGCCGAAAAGAAGGAAAAACCGGTAAGTAATGCTGCTTAGGATGAGAAAGGAGTGAATTCAATGATCACAAAGCCGGATAAAAATCAAGTACGTAAAAAAAGACATGCACGCGTCCGCGCGAAATTAAGCGGAACTGCTGAGCGTCCGCGCTTGAATGTTTATCGTTCGAATAAAAACATTTATACCCAATTGATTGATGATGTCAACGGCGTAACATTGGCCAGCGCTTCTACGCTCGACAAAGAGCTGAACCTTGAATCGACCGGCAATATTGAAGCTGCCCGGAAAGTTGGGGAATTGATTGCCAAACGCGCGCTTGAAAAAGGTTTGAAAGAAGTTGTTTTTGACCGCGGCGGATATTTGTACCACGGCCGAATTAAAGCCCTTGCCGATGCAGCCCGTGAAAACGGACTCCAATTTTAATCATAAAGGAGGGAAAACATTACATGCTACGTATTGACCCAAACAAACTTGAATTAGAAGAACGCGTTGTTACGGTTAACCGCGTTGCCAAAGTCGTGAAAGGGGGGCGCCGTTTCCGTTTCTCCGCACTTGTTGTTGTAGGTGACAGAAATGGCCATGTCGGCTTTGGAACAGGTAAAGCACAAGAAGTACCGGATGCGATCCGCAAAGCAGTTGAAGATGCGAAGAAAAACCTTGTTGAAGTACCGGTTGTGGGTACAACGATCCCTCACGAAGTCATCGGCCACTTTGGTGCAGGGAAAATTTTGCTGAAACCTGGTTCGCCTGGTACCGGTGTTATCGCTGGCGGCCCTGTGCGTGCCATTTTGGAACTGGCCGGGATTGCGGATATTACATCCAAATCCTTAGGTTCCAACACGCCGATTAATATGATTCGTGCGACGATGGCCGGCATTAAACAACTGAAACGTGCGGATGAAGTTGCAAAACTGCGCAATAAATCTGTTGAAGAACTATTAGGTTAAGGAGGGAACGCTAAATGGCAAAATTAAAAATTACCCTCACCCGCAGTGTGATTGGCCGCCCGCAGGACCAGCGCGATACGGTAAAAGCGCTCGGTTTGCGTAAAGTCAACCAAACTGTTGAACACGAAGACAATCCCGCTATCCGCGGTATGATCAATAAAGTATCCCATCTTGTTTCTGTTGTGGAACAATAATCACTGATCTAAAAATAAGAGGAGGTGCAACCATGAAACTTCATGAATTAAAACCTGCAGAAGGATCCCGTAAAAAACGCAATCGTGTAGGCCGGGGCATTGGTTCAGGCAACGGCAAAACTGCCGGTAAAGGCCATAAAGGGCAAAATGCGCGTTCCGGCGGCGGTGTACGCCTTGGTTTTGAAGGCGGCCAAACGCCTTTATTCCGCCGTTTGCCCAAACGCGGCTTTACAAACATCAACCGTAAAGAATATGCCATTGTGAACCTGGATGCTTTAAACCGTTTTGAAGACGGAACGGAAGTAACGCCTGCCCTTTTGCTGGAAACGGGCGTTGTCAGCAAGGAAAAATCGGGCATTAAAGTACTTGCGGACGGAAAGCTTGAGAAAAAGCTGACTGTAAAAGCGCATAAATTTTCCTCTGCTGCTAAAGAAGCCATTGAAGCTGCCGGCGGTACTACTGAGGTGATTTAATGTTTAAAACAATCTCCAATTTTATGCGTGTGGGTGAGATAAGAAATAAAATTATTTTCACCCTCCTCATGCTGGTAGTATTCCGCATAGGGGCTTTTATACCGGTTCCTTACGTAGATGCATCAGTATTGAATGCTGCCACCCAAAATGGCTTGGTCGGCTTTTTGAACACCTTTGGGGGCGGTGCGTTAAAAAACTTCTCTATTTTTGCAATGGGAATTATGCCATATATCACGTCATCCATTATCGTGCAGCTTTTACAGATGGATGTTGTGCCGAAATTTGCCGAGTGGGCAAAACAAGGTGAAGTGGGGCGTCGTAAGCTGAATGAGTTTACACGCTATTTTACCGTTATCTTGTCTTTAATCGAAGGGTTCGGGATGTCCTACGGCTTCAATAACTTGGCGCAGGGGGCACTGATTACAAAATCCGGTTTCGGGGCATATTTGATCATCGCCCTTACGCTCACTGCCGGTACCACTTTCCTGATGTGGCTCGGCGAACAAATTACGGCAAAAGGCGTCGGAAACGGGATTTCCATTTTGATAATGGCCGGCATTATTGCCGGGATTCCCACTGCAATTAACCAAATTTACGCACAACAAATTGAAAATGCCGGATCGCAGCTGTTTTTGAAAATTGTCCTGTTGGCTTTCTTGGCATTGATCGTATTGGCCATTGTGGTTGGGGTCATTTATTTTCAGCAGGCATCGAGAAAAATTCCGATTCAGTATGCACAGCATATTTCATCCGGAAGAACTACTGTCGGGCGCCAAACCACACATCTGCCGCTAAAAGTGAATGCTGCCGGCGTTATTCCGGTCATCTTTGCGATTTCGTTCATCATTGCGCCGCAGACGATCGCATCGTTTTTCGGATCCAGCGATGTGGCCAGCACCATACAATGGATATTCGATTATACGAAACCGGTCGGGGCATTGATTTATGTGGCTTTGATTATTGCTTTTACTTATTTCTATGCATTTGTGCAAGTCAATCCTGAACAGCTTGCCGATAATTTAAAGAAACAAGGCGGCTATATTCCGGGAATCCGCCCGGGGAAGAATACGCAGCAATATGTTACTTCGGTTTTATACCGTCTGACTTTTGTCGGGTCGATTTTTCTAGCGGTTATTGCTATTCTTCCGGTGATCTTCACCAATGTGGTCGGGCTGCCTGCTTCAGCCAGAATCGGCGGCACAAGCCTGCTCGTTGTCATCGGGGTTGCGCTTGAAACGATGCTGCAACTGGAAGCTCAATTAGTGAAGCGCCATTACAAAGGCTTTATTAAATAAAATTGGTTTTGGGGCATTCCTTGTTCCTGAAGCCGATATCAGAGATTGAGGGGGCTGTACCGATGAATTTAGTGTTAATGGGCCTTCCCGGTGCCGGTAAAGGGACCCAAGCCGAAAAAATCATTGAAAAGTATTCCATTCCTCACATTTCAACCGGAGATATGTTTCGGGCAGCAATCAAGGAAGAAACTGAATTGGGTCTTAAAGCCAAATCCTATATGGATAAAGGCGAACTGGTTCCCGATGAGGTCACGATCGGCATTGTGCGCGAACGGTTAAGCAAGGATGACTGCAAAAAAGGCTTCCTGCTTGACGGGTTCCCAAGAACGATTGCCCAGGCTGAGGCTTTGGAAGACATTTTAAGCAGCCTTGATAAACATCTTGATTATGTGATCAATATTGAAGTAGATAAAAGCATCTTGACGGCGCGTTTAACCGGCCGCAGAATCTGCCAAAGCTGCGGTGCAACATACCATCTGGAGTTTAATCCGCCTAAAGTGGAAGGTGTGTGTGACAGGTGTGGCGGCCCGCTCTATCAACGGGCTGATGACAATGAAGCAACTGTGCAAAACCGCTTGGATGTGAATATTAAACAAACCCAGCCGCTTCTTGATTATTATGGAAAAAAAGGCTATTTGCGGAATGTAAACGGCCAGCAGGACATTGAGAAAGTTTTTTCCGATATCGACCAACTGCTGGGCCAATTGGCTGACCGTTAAGTACTCGATGAATTCATGAGAGCCAATAAAATCAGTACGGCATTAAACCCATTCATGGAAAAAGGCAGTTTTGCCGCCATACCGGTTTTGGATGGAATTGGCGAAAAAAACTTTTCAAGTTAGATGCATTTTCCGGTTCAAAGGGTTATAATGGTTTTCGTGACGATTTTCACCGTTGAATGCTTACAGAATATTTGATGGGTGAAATTGCGGCTCCAATTCATTTTGGCGATATTCTTCTTCTAAAATATTCTGTTGGAAATAGATGAGGAATGCTGCTTCCTTATTCAGGATGTCAGCGAACGTCATTCGAACGTCTCTCATGCAATTCAATTTCTTGCAAATGGCTTTCTATCGTTCGCGTGTATGCCGGACATGGGATTGGTCAAGACTGACAAGAAGAACCATTTATACCTGATGGACCGACTATACAGCCCTCGCCAGTCCCTCCGACCAGTTGGATTGCGCCGGAATCACGGACGCCGATTCCTGCTGTAATCCGTTGCGTTCGTCATGTTGACATGCAAGGAGCTTCGGCGAGCCTTATAGAGTTGAGGTTTTCGGAAAGGTATTATGCTAGGTCCCAAATGTTAGAAGAAGGGAGAAGAGTTCGATGGCGAAAGATGATGTCATTGAGGTTGAAGGCATTGTCAGTGAAACTTTGCCGAATGCCATGTTCAAGGTAGAATTAGAGAATGGTCACACTGTTCTGGCGCATGTGTCGGGGAAAATCCGGATGAATTTTATCCGTATTTTGCCGGGCGACAAAGTAACAGTTGAACTGTCTCCGTATGATTTAACGCGCGGAAGAATCACATACCGGTTTAAATAATTTTTCCACATGACACGAGGGTTTTTCGGTGCAACGGCAAGTATGCCCGGGGATCCGTTTCCCAAGATACCGGGTCTGTACTCCGCTATATTAAGGAGGTAGAACAATGAAAGTAAGACCATCTGTAAAGCCGATCTGTGAAAAATGCAAAGTCATCCGCAGAAAAGGCAAAGTAATGGTAATTTGTGAAAATCCGAAACACAAACAAAAACAAGGATAATTTAAAGGAGGTGCACCTATATGGCACGTATTGCTGGTGTTGACATTCCACGTGATAAACGTGTTGTTATTTCTTTAACATACATTTATGGTATCGGTAAATCAACCGCACAGAAAATTCTTGCTGAGGCCGGAATTTCCGAAGATACGCGCGTCCGCGATTTAACGGAAGATGAAGTAAACCGTATCCGTGACATCGTTGACAAGCTGAAAGTGGAAGGGGATCTTCGCCGTGAAGTTTCTCTGAACATTAAACGCTTGATGGAAATCGGATCTTACAGGGGACTTCGCCATCGCCGCGGCCTTCCTGTACGCGGGCAAAACACGAAAAATAACGCCCGTACCCGTAAAGGCCCTCGCAAAACGGTTGCCGGCAAGAAGAAATAATGAGCAAAGGAGGTTGCTAAAATTATGGCACGTAAAACAAATACTCGTAAACGCCGTGTGAAAAAGAATATTGAGACTGGTGTCGCTCATATTCGTTCCACTTTTAACAATACAATCGTCACGATCACTGATGTGCATGGGAATGCTGTTGCATGGTCCAGCGCAGGTGCTTTAGGATTCAAAGGTTCGCGTAAATCCACTCCGTTTGCTGCCCAGATGGCTGCTGAAACAGCTGCAAAAGCTTCGATGGAACATGGGATGAAATCTTTGGAAGTTACCGTAAAAGGACCTGGTGCAGGCCGTGAAGCCGCGATCCGCGCACTACAGGCTGCAGGACTTGAAGTAACAGCCATTAAAGATGTAACACCTGTTCCGCATAACGGGTGCCGCCCGCCAAAACGTCGCCGTGTTTAATTTTTTTGTATAGATTTTGTGTCGTTGTCTATAATGGGATATGATGCATAATCTGCAAAAAATATGATTTGAATGATCCAGTTGTTGTGCACAAGAGGGAATGCAAACATGGGGAATTTCGAATAGGGCTCTTCCTTGGGTGCTATACGGGGTTTCGACGTTTTGAAGGAGGGTAAATTTGAATGATCGAAATTGAAAAGCCAAAAATTGAAACGGTTGAGGTTAGCGATGATGCTACTTATGGCAAGTTCGTCGTAGAACCGCTTGAGCGTGGATATGGTACTACTTTGGGTAACTCCTTACGTCGTATCCTATTATCCTCACTCCCGGGTGCCGCTGTCACTTCCATCCAAATCGATGGCGTGATGCATGAATTCTCAACAATTGAAGGCGTCGTAGAAGATGTTACAACCATCATTTTGAACCTCAAAAAGCTGGCTTTAAAAATTTATTCCGATGAGGAAAAGACGCTTGAGATCGATGTGAAGGGAGAAGGCGTTGTGACAGCTGCCGATATTACGCATGACAGCGATGTGGAGATTTTAAATCCGGATCTCTATATTGCGACGGTTGCCGAAAACGGGCATCTTCACATGCGCATGACAGCCAACCAAGGCCGCGGCTATGTACCCGCTGATCAAAATAAGCGGGAAGACCAACCAATTGGTGTCATTCCAATAGATTCTATTTATACTCCTGTTCAACGCGTGAGCTATCAGGTTGAAAATACACGGGTAGGACAAGTGAGCAACTATGATAAGCTCTCATTAGATGTAACGACTGACGGAAGCATCGGCCCGAAAGAAGCGATCGCTTTAGGCGCCAAAATTTTGACTGAGCATTTGAACATCTTCGTAGGACTGACGGACGAAGCGCAAAACGCCGAAATCATGGTGGAAAAAGAAGAGGACCAAAAAGAAAAAGTGCTTGAGATGACCATCGAAGAACTTGATCTTTCGGTTCGTTCTTACAACTGCCTGAAACGCGCGGGCATCAATACTGTCCAGGAGTTGGCCAACAAGACGGAAGAAGACATGATGAAAGTGCGCAACTTGGGCCGCAAGTCTTTGGAAGAAGTTAAAGCGAAGCTTGAAGATTTGGGCTTAGGCTTGCGTAAAGACGACTAAGCTGGTCGAAAGGCAACGACTAATAATCCAACATAAGGGAGGGAAACTTCATGCCTTACAGAAAGTTAGGACGCACAAGCGCCCAACGTAAAGCATTGCTGCGCGATTTAGCAACAGACCTTATCATCAACGAACGCATCGAAACAACTGAAGCACGTGCAAAAGAATTACGCTCGGTTGTTGAAAAATTAGTTACGCTTGGAAAACGCGGGGATCTTCATGCCCGCCGCCAGGCTGCTGCATTTGTACGCCACGAAACGGCTGATGCAGAAACGAAACAAGATGCTGTTCAAAAATTGTTCTCGGTAATCGCACCGCGTTATACGGAACGCCAGGGCGGATACACCCGGATTATGAAAGTGGGTCCGCGCCGCGGGGATGGCGCACCGGTTGCCATTATCGAATTCGTCGAAGAAGACGAAAAAGTAAGCGAATGATCATGACAAGGGCTGGACAGTTTGGAAGTATCTTAACTGCTTCTCTGCCCTTTTTCTATAATGAACGATTGATTACCGCGGGGTTTGCGGGGCAGTAACGCCAAAACAAAGCGGATTTCGCGGTAATTCACCATCCTTGATACGATCCAGCCTTCCTTAAAAACGAGTGTTACGATGGGCATGTTCGCGTGACCCGTCTAGCTCCTTGCACCTCTCTTTTTTTAATCTTGTTTGCGCGGGTTTGTTAACGTCTACACTGAAGAGGGGTGCAGGCTTTTTTATTATGGGGATATTTTTCCCGCCAAACAGCCGGGTCATACGGTAAAATAGACAATAAGCAGGAAGTTTTGCTTATGATCGTTAGCAGCATGCTTTACCGCAGGTAGACAAGGCTTACCGAGGAGGAATCCAACATTGGCAGAAGGCGGAAACGCAGTCATTGACATCCATCAAGTTTCCTTTCGTTACCCGGAACAGGAAACTTATGCGTTAAAGGATATTTCTTTTCAAGTATATGAAGGCGAATGGCTGGCCATCGTCGGGCATAACGGTTCCGGAAAGTCGACGTTGGCCAGGTTGCTGAACGGTCTGCAA
The DNA here is from genome assembly GCF_008974225.1 of Weizmannia acidilactici. Lineage (NCBI taxonomy): Bacteria > Bacillati > Bacillota > Bacilli > Caryophanales > Bacillaceae > Heyndrickxia > Weizmannia acidilactici. Next base: position 48,965 of record NZ_BKZR01000014.1, read on the forward strand.
TTTCCCGAAACGGGGTCCATCACGGTTGGCGGGCTCCCTTTGTCTGAGGAAAACGTGTGGGAAATCAGGAGGCGGGTCGGCATGGTTTTCCAAAATCCGGACAACCAGTTTGTCGGCACAACCGTACAGGATGATGTCGCGTTCGGCCTCGAAAACCACGGCGTCCCGCGCGACATCATGGTGGAACGCGTCCATGACGCCCTGGAACGCGTGCGCATGTCCGCCTTTTTGGACCGTGAGCCGCACCATTTATCGGGCGGCCAGAAGCAAAGGGTGGCGATTGCCGGCATTATTGCGCTGCAGCCGAAAGTCATCATTTTGGATGAAGCGACTTCAATGCTCGACCCGGTTGGCCGGAAAGAAGTGCTGGGGACAATCCGAGAGTTAAAAAGTGAAGTCGGCCTGACCGTCATTTCCATCACTCATGATTTGGAGGAAGCTGCCCAGGCCGACCGGATGATCGTGATGAACCAGGGGCAGGTGTACAAAGAGGGCGTGCCGCGTGAAATTTTTCAAATGGACGAAAAGCTGATAGCACTCGGTTTGGATATTCCGTTTCCAGTGAAAATGGCAAAAGCGTTAAAAACAATCGGGTTTGATTTTCCTATGATTTATTTAACAGACGAAGAATTGGTGGATGCACTATGGACATTGCACTTGAGCAAGTAGAATACCGTTACCAGCCGAATACGCCGTTTGAAAGGCTTGCGCTCCATAATATTTCCCTCGAAATTCCGTCGGGCCGCTATATCGCCGTGATCGGGCATACCGGCTCGGGAAAGTCGACGCTGTTGCAGCATTTAAATGCCCTGCTGCAGCCGACAAAAGGAAAAATCACCATTGGGGACCGAGTGATCGATGCCGGCAAAAAAGAAAAAAACTTAAAAGCCATCCGGCAAAAAGTCGGGATTGTTTTCCAATTTCCGGAACACCAGCTGTTTGAGGAAACGGTTGAAAAGGATATTTGTTTCGGGCCGATGAATTTCGGCGTGCCGGAAGACGTGGCAAAAAAGCGGGCAAGGGAATTGATCCGGCTTGTCGGGCTTCCGGAGGACATCCTCGCGAAATCGCCGTTTGATTTATCAGGCGGGCAGATGCGGCGTGTTGCCATCGCCGGGGTGCTGGCAATGGAACCGGACGTCCTCGTTTTGGACGAGCCGACTGCAGGGCTTGATCCGCGCGGGCGCCGGGAAATGATGGACTTGTTTTACGAACTGCACCGGGCAAAACATTTAACGACCATTCTTGTTACCCACAGCATGGAAGATGCGGCCGCGTACGCGGATGAACTGGTGATTTTGCACCATGGCGAACTGAAACGGAAAGGCCCCCCGCGCGAAATCTTTTCGGATCCGGAAGAGCTTGAAAAGTGGGGGTTAAGCGTGCCGGATATTGTCCGCTTCCAGTCGACGCTGGAGAAAAGGCTGGGCAAAAAGCTCGGGAAAACCTGCCTGACAGCGGAAGAGCTCGCCGAAGAACTGCAATCGCTTTTGAAACGGGGTGGGCGTTGATGATGGAAAAAATGATTTTCGGGCGCTATATTCCGGGCGATTCCGTCATTCACCGGATGGATCCGCGCTCGAAACTGATTTTTGTCTTTGTTTTTATCTGTATCGTGTTCCTGGCCAACAACGCGGTGACATATGCGATTTTGACGGCATTTACAATGCTGGTAATGCTGCTTTCGAAGGTGCCCGTCCGCTTTTTTATTAACGGTTTAATGCCGATTTTGTGGCTTGTTGTGTTTACATTTTTCTTGCAGCTTTTCTTTAACCGGGAAGGGCAGCTTGTTTTCCATTATGCGTTTATCCGTATTTACAGCGAAGGGATTCGGCAGGGCGTGTTTATTTCGCTCCGGTTTTTGCTTCTGATTTTTTTGACGTCGCTTTTGACGTTGACTACTACGCCGATTTCGCTAACGGATGGGATTGAAATGCTGCTTAGCCCGCTCCTGAAAATTAAATTTCCAGTGCATGAACTTGCTTTGATGATGTCGATTTCGTTAAGGTTTATCCCGACCTTGATGGATGAAACCGAAAAAATCATGAAAGCGCAAATGGCAAGGGGCGTCGATTTCTCGGGGGGCAGCCTGAAAGACCGGGTCAAGGCCATCATTCCTTTATTGATTCCGCTGTTTGTCAGCTCGTTTAAAAGGGCGGAGGAGCTCGCGACCGCGATGGAAGCGAGGGGTTACCAAGGCGGGGAAGGCAGGACAAAATACCGCCTGCTCGTCTGGCGGCCTGCTGACACCCTTTCCTTATGTTCTCTCGCGGCAGTGACGGTTCTGCTTGTGTTATTCCGTGACGGGGGGATTTTATGAGCAGGATCAAATGCACGATCAGCTATGACGGTTCCGGTTTTGCCGGCTACCAGGTCCAGCCCGGGCAGCGGACGGTACAGGCGGAACTGGAAAAGGCGCTTGCCTCCATCCATAAAAGCCGGCCGGTCAAAACGGCAGCTTCCGGACGGACGGATGCCGGCGTACACGCGATGGGCCAGGTCATACATTTTGATACCGATCTTTCCATCCCGGAGGAGAAATGGCCGGCTGCTTTAAACAGCCTGCTTCCCGATGACATTTCGGTTTTAAAAGCGGAACGCGCACAACCGGATTTCCACGCCCGCTTTTCGGCAAAAGAGAAAGAGTACCGCTACCGGATTTATTTCTCGGATGTCCGCAGCCCGTTTAAGCACCATTACGCCTGCATGGTAAGGTTTCCGCTGGACATGGAAGCGATGGAAGAAGCGGCGGAGTCTGTACTCGGCACCCACGATTTTACGAGTTTCTGTTCGGCGAAAACGGAAGTGGAAGATAAGATCCGCACCTTAAAAGAAATTGAGTTTTTGCGCAAGGAAGGCGAACTCGTCATCCGGTTTACCGGCGACGGTTTTTTATATAATATGGTCCGGATCCTGACCGGCACTTTGCTTGAAATTGGCAGTGGGAAACGGGCGCCCGGGGAGATGCGCAAGATTCTTGAAAAACGGAACCGGATTTTTGCGGGTAAAACGGCGCCGCCGCAAGGGTTGTATTTATGGAAAGTGTCTTACGGCGGAACCGGTTGAGGCCGCATCCAAAAAGGTTTGTAAAAACAACCGTTCCGGGCGTAACATTTGCTTGACATTCTTGCCCCAAACCGATATTATATCATATGGTATTGTTTTTTTTACTCCACGATAAGCCCCGGAAACTTATTCGTGTTGATGACAATAGATCATGAGTGTTTTGCGATTATTTTTTAGGAGGGTAAACTCATGCGTACGACTTATATGGCAAAAGCAAATGATGTTGAACGTAAATGGTACGTAGTGGATGCATCAGGCAAAACCCTTGGGCGCCTTGCTTCTGAAGTCGCATCTATTTTACGTGGCAAACATAAACCGACTTTCACACCGCACGTGGATACGGGTGACCATGTGATCATTGTAAATGCATCGAAAATCGAATTGACAGGCAAAAAATTAACGGACAAAATTTACTACCGCCACAGCCAGTTTGCAGGCGGCCTGAAACAGCGCACGGCAGGCGAAATGCGTGCGAACTACCCGGAAAAAATGCTGGAACTTGCAATCAAAGGTATGCTACCAAAAGGTTCCCTTGGGCGCCAAATGTTCAAAAAATTGCATGTGTATGCAGGACCAGAGCATCCGCATGAAGCACAGAAACCTGAAGTCTACGAACTTCGCGGATAATTTTAAAAGGAGGGCATTATTTTGGCACAAGTACAATATACCGGAACTGGACGCCGCAAAAGTTCTGTTGCACGTGTCCGCTTAGTTCCTGGAAACGGCAATATTACGATTAACGGACGCGACGTAAAAGATTACATCCCGTTCGAGGCTTTAATCGAAGTCATTAAACAACCATTGAATATAACGGAAACAGCAGGCAGCTACGATGTTTTGGTAAACGTAAAAGGTGGCGGCTTCACCGGACAGGCCGGCGCAATCCGCCACGGCATTGCCCGTGCATTGCTTGAGGCTGACCCTGAATACCGCGCAACATTAAAACGCGCAGGGTTGCTGACCCGTGACGCACGTATGAAAGAACGTAAAAAATACGGCCTCAAAGGCGCCCGCCGCGCACCGCAGTTCTCGAAACGTTAATTTATTTTACGACGAAGGCTCCCGGACCACATTTGGTTTGGGGGCTTTTTCTTATGCTTGGGAAACAGCTTGAAACTGGGGCTGTGCGCCTTGCCCGGTTCAGAGAAATCGGCGGAAAACGTGGGGGAATCGGCGGGAGTTCCGGAAAAATCAGCGGTAATATCAAAAAAATCGGCGGAAAGGTGCAGGAAATCAGCGAAAAGTTGAAAAAAGGCGGAGAAGAGTGCCCGCCCCTATGCATCATTCCTAAAAAAAGAGCGATAAAAGTAAGAAACAATGGCCAGGGCGCCCCGCTTGGTTCAGAGAAATCGGCGGAAAACGTGGGGGAATCGGCGGGGATCCCAGAAAAATCAGCGGTAGTACCAAAAAAATCGGCGGAGTTCCTACAGAAATCAGCTGAAATTTCTTTTGCGTCACCCCTAAAATAAAAAGGGAAGCCCGCCCATGCAGGATTCCCCTTATTTTCAATCTCCCAACGCTTCCACGACTTTTTCCGCGGTGCTTTTGCTCGATTGCGGGTTTTGGCCGGTGACCAGGTTGCCGTCGCGGATGGAGTGGTCCGTCCAGTTCGGGCTCACCTCGAAGTCGGCGCCTTTTTCACGCAGTTTCGATTCCAATAAGAACGGCATATGTTGGTCGAGCTGCATTTCTTTTTCTTCGCTGTCGGTGAAAGAGGTTACTTTCTTTCCTTTTACGATCGGTGTGCCGTCTTTGTATGTAACATTCACCAGCCCGGAAGGACCGTGGCATACCGCGCCGATCACTTTGCCTTCTTCCGCAAATTGCTGCAATACGTATTGCAATACTTCACTGTTTGGAAAATCGAACATCGTGCCGTGGCCGCCTGGCAGGAATACGGCATCATAACCTTCTGCATGTTCTTTTGTCAGCTTTTCGGTATTTTTCAATTCCGCTTCGGCTTCTTTCCACTCCGGTTTTCTTTCATTGATGCTGTTCGGATCGAGTGCGACTTCCCCACCTTTAATGCTGGTTACTGTCACATCGTAGCCTTTTTCTTTGAACACTAAATAAGGCACCGCAAATTCTTCAAGCCAAAGGCCGGTTTTGTGGTCATAGGTAATCTGCGTATGGTTTGTAACGACCATTAAAATCTTTTTGGACATCTTAGCCCCTCCTTAAAAATGCATCATAATATATTTTTTCTGCTGCGGGGTTCATTATACCAGCGGGTTCCCCCGTGAAACAATGATCTGATCATTGCACCAATTCCCTGATCGTCTTCCCGTCCGCCAATGAAGGCTCCGGTACGCCCATCATGCCATAAATTGTCGGGGCGATGTCAAACATATGCCCCGTTTAAGCGGGATGCCCTTCCCGTACACAAGCAGGAATGTGCGCAAATCGCTTCTTTTCGAATTGCCACCGTGGTTCCCGGGTTCGGACGGCGCATGGAAATCGGAATCATCATGTACCCCCTCGCGGCAACAAGGGTCACATCGCCGGCGTACGGATGGTGGAACCATTCGCTTTTTTTGCTTTGTGTCTTGATGACTGCCTCGTACGGTCGCTCCGGTTTATTTTTCAGAATACAAGGTAAACAGCTGTGATATCTTTGGCATCGGTCCCTTTTTTCATCATTTTATATAAATTCGGCAGTTCTTTTTTATGCTCATGGATATAATCGATTTTCATGCCATAAAAAGATTGGACAATGATCATTCCTTTTCCGGAAGCAGCCGATGGGCGGGTCGGCACAATTGCGGTTACAATGGCTGCCAGTATGGTAAAAATAACTGGTCGGCTAAATCGTTTCATCCAAAACGCTTCCTTTCAACAGTAGTAAAATCCTATATCCCGTATTCAAAAGCGGTAAACAGGCATGGTCCTTCCGCAAGCCATTTATTAATTCTTTTTTAAGATTCTATTTTTATGATGGTTGATGAGGATAACAAACAGCGGCTGCATTTAAAAAATGCGCCCGGGAATGTGCAAATGGTCACGAACCGGACTGTATATTCAGGGGCCAAAATATAAAGAAACGGGGCAGATCTTATCATGTAAAGAATCATCGTCTGCACCAAGTTGGGAGCTGTTACAGGTGGCGTATATTGCATGGGCGGTCGCGTTACTGTTTGCCATGAATATCGGGGCAAGCGGAGCAGCTGCTTCTATGGGAATTGCATATGGTTCGGGAGCGGTGAGCAAAAGGGTGGCATTATTTTTGTGCGCTGCAGGCATCTTGCTCGGGGTGGTATCCGGAGGCGGGGAAGTTGTGAAAACGCTCGGCTCGGATATTGTGCCGGAACATATGATTTCGGTGCCTGTTGCCATCATCATTCTTGCTGCTGCCACACTTTCTCTGTTTATTGCCAATATGGCCGCTGTTCCTTTATCGACAAGCGAAGTGACCGTGGGTGCGATTGTAGGTGTCGGAATCGCATACAAAGTACTTTTTGTAAAAAGTATTTTAACGATTGTGTTCTATTGGATTGCGGTACCAATTATTGCATTCCTGCTCGCTTTTTGCGTTGGGCGGCTTGTCACAGCTGCAAAAAAGTTTGCCGATAATAAAAGTTGGAAAAGGATCCTGCCGTTTTTCGTTATTGCCACAGGGCTTACGGAAGCTGTTTCTGCCGGCATGAACAATGTCGCCAATGCGGTAGGGCCGATTGTTGCGGCAGGACTGATGAGCGTGCGGGAAGGAATTTGGATTGGCGGGCTGTTTGTCGCATGTGGCGCACTTTTACTTGGCAGCCGGGTACTGGAAACGAACGGAAAGAAAATTACCGAGATAAGGTTGTTGGAAGGGAGTGCTGTATCGGGGCTTGGCGGCACTTTGGTGATCATCGCCTCGCATCTTGGGCTTCCGGTGCCGCAAACGCAAATCACGACATGCAGCATTCTTGGAATCGGTATGTCAAAAAAGGGGCTGCGCATTTTTGAAAAAAAGATCACCGTACGGTTGCTGAAAATTTGGTTGATCTCGCCGTGTTTTTCACTCGTCATCTCCTATAATCTTGTAAAAATTTTTATTGATTTTGATTTTTATTCCATCATTTTAGTCGGGAGTGTTTTCATTGCCACAATCGGCCTCGCCAGTTTCAGGATGCCGGTAACCCGGGCAGTGTTAAGCAAAAAATCAACCAAAGTCAAATTAAAAAAACAATACAATGCTGAAAGGTAGGGAAAAGATGTCCAGTTTTTTGAATTTTTTCCGAAAAAAGAGAATGCATAATAGGGCGGTGCTGATTTTGGGAAACGGCCGTTCAGGCACATCCGTCCTCACCCGCTGTTTAAATTTTATGGGAGTGGACCTTGGGAACGATAAAATGCTCGGCCCGAATAAAAAGATCAACCCGAAAGGCTATTTTGAAAATGAAACCATTATTCATCTCCATAAACAATTAGGGGCGGTTTTGCGCTTCAGGCCGTCACCGGAAGGCTATGAAAATAGCCCTCAAGTGGTGCCGATCAAAAATAAAATAAAGGATTACGTGTACGAGCAGTTCAAAGACAAAGAAGTCTGGGCGTGGAAAGACCCGCGCACCAATGATTATCTCGCATTATGGAAAGATATACTGGCAGATTTACGCGTAGAACCAAACTGTGTGATTGTTGTCCGCAACCCGATTGATGTTGTGGCTTCAAATGTCAGGGCGTGGAACCGCGATGAAACATGGGCGCTGAGGCAATGGCAGTTGCGTACGTTGTTTTCCATCCGGGATACATACGGCTTAAAGCGGATGATTGTGTCGTATGAAGAACTTTTCAATCATACACTGGAGTGCCTGCGCAAAATTTCCACGACACTCGATCTGCCGTGGCCGGAAGACGAGGCGGAACTGAAATGCAAAATTGAATCTTTTATTGATCCGAAATTGCAAACAAGCAACAGCAACACGAGTTTGGAGGACTTTATAAATCATGGGGATGTTACCCAGGATGTCAAAGATTTATATTTGCTCGCCCTTGAAGGGACCAAATCCCAGGAAGTCTTCCAGTCTAAAGCATACCATGAGCGGGTTGAAAAGCTGTATCAGGATTATTTGAATGATTATGGTGTGTTGCACCGTGATCCTCCAAAACCGGAAAAAAATAACTGCCAAAATAGTCTGTTTAATGTTAAAATAGAGTATAAACATTAATCCTATCTTTTTTATAGGAAAAATATTCATGAGTGGAGGAATTTTGGAACATGGCATTTGCAACGAGCGTCCCGCATGGCGGTGTTTTGGTGAACCGCGAAGACAAAAGTGCGGAGGCTTTGAAACAAGCAAAAAAAAATCAGACACTGGTCGTTTCCGACTGGAGCATTTCCGATTTGGAACTGATCGCCATTGGGGGGTTCAGCCCGTTGACCGGTTTTATGGGCCAGAGGGATTACGAAAGTGTCGTTGAAAACATGCGCCTTGCAAACGGACTGGTCTGGAGCATCCCGATCACGCTTCCCGTCACGGAAGAAGAAGCGGAAAGGTTTGCAATCGGCGAAACGATTACATTGAAAGGTGCGGACGGCGTCATTTACGGCACGCTCCAACTGGAAGAAAAGTATACGGTTGATAAAGAACGGGAAGCAGAGCTTGTGTATGGCACAACCGATGCGGCGCATCCAGGGGTCAAGCGCCTGTATGAAAACGGCGGCGTGTATCTCGCAGGCCCGATTACGCTGCTCAACCGCCCGAACCACGACCAATTTGCAGCCTATTATAAGGATCCGAAAGAAACGCGGGAAATGTTCGCATCTCTCGGCTGGAAAACGATTGTCGGCTTCCAGACGCGCAACCCTGTGCACCGCGCACATGAATATATCCAAAAAAGCGCACTTGAAATTGTGGACGGCCTGCTGTTGAACCCGCTTGTCGGTGAGACGAAAAGCGACGATATCCCGGCCGACATCCGGATGGAAAGTTATGAAGTGATTTTGAAAAATTACTATCCGAAAGACCGCGTACGCCTTGTCATTTATCCTGCCGCCATGCGTTATGCGGGGCCAAGGGAAGCGATTCTCCATGCGCTTGTCCGCAAAAATTACGGATGCACCCATTTCATTGTTGGGCGTGACCATGCCGGCGTGGGCGACTATTACGGTACATATGAGGCGCAGGAATTAATCAGCACCGTGGAACATGAGCTCGACATTACGATATTAAAATTTGAACATGCCTTTTACTGCACAAAATGCGGCAACATGGCGACGACAAAAACTTGCCCGCACGGCAAAGAAGACCATATTCATTTGAGCGGGACAAAAGTGCGTGAAATGCTGCGCGCGGGCCAAAAACCGCCAAAAGAATTCTCGCGCCCGGAAGTTGCCGAAGTATTGATCAGGGGCATGAAAGCGCAAGAAAGATGACCTTGAAAATTTTTTCTATTAAGTAAAAAGGAGGAAATCCAATCGCATGGCGAAAGCGACCAATATTACGTGGCACGAAGCCAAAGTCAAAAAGGAAGACCGCCGGAAGTTGAACGGGCATGGAAGCGCCATCCTTTGGTTTACCGGTTTATCCGGCTCGGGGAAATCGACTTTGTCTGTTGCCGTGGAACATGAGCTCCACAAACGGGGGATCCGTACCTACATTCTGGACGGGGATAACATCCGCCACGGTTTAAACAAAAATCTCGGATTTTCCCCGGAAGACCGGAAAGAAAACATCCGCCGCATCGGCGAAGTGTCAAAACTGTTCGTAGATGCAGGCATTATGGTACTGACCGCATTTATTTCGCCGTACCAGGCAGACCGGGACATGGTCCGTGAACTGGTGGAAGGCCGTGAGTTTGTCGAAATTTATGTGAAATGCCCGCTGGAAGTGTGCGAAAACAGGGATCCGAAAGGCTTGTACAAAAAGGCACGCAGCGGTGAAATTAAAAACTTTACCGGTATTGACGCGCCTTATGAAGCGCCTGAATGCCCGGAACTCGTTGTAGACACGAATCAACAACCTTTGGAAGATTCCGTCAAACAGGTTATCCAATATTTGGAGGAAAACGATTATATTGAAAAGCAGCCGGTCCGTCTTTAATCCGGCTGTACCACGGCATGCAGCATGTTCCTCTGCTGCATGTTTTTTAATTGGCGGTGTAAAAATATGCATTAAAATGCTGGAAATATGCAAAAATCTATTTTCAACCGAAAATTTTTGTGCTATTGTATGGACGTTGTGCTTTTATCCTGTGAAAAACGTGGAGATATGCTGTCAACAGGGAACAAACGAAATGGAGGTGTTCCTGATGGATACGAAACAAGATTCCGGGCTTAACCGGAGTTTAAAGGCGCGGCATCTCACCATGATTTCGCTCGGCGGTTCAATTGGGACAGGACTGTTTCTCGGAAGCGGCGCCGCCATTTACCAGGCGGGCCCGGGGGGTGCACTGCTCGCCTATTTGGTTATCGGTGTAATGGTTTATTTTATTATGACAAGCCTCGGGGAACTGGCATCTTTTATGCCGACAAGCGGCGCATTCAGTACATATGCGACCCGCTTTATTGATCCGGCGCTCGGCTTTGCGCTCGGATGGAACTACTGGTACAGCTGGGCGATCACCTTGGCTGCGGAACTTTCGGCATCCACGCTCGTCATGAAATTCTGGTTTCCACACAGCCCTTCTTGGATGTGGAGCGGCCTGTTTTTGCTTGTCATTTTTCTGCTGAACATCCTTTCCGTCAAAGGCTACGGCGAAGGGGAATATTGGTTCTCCTTTATTAAAGTGGCCACGATTATCATTTTTATCGTGGTCGGCACCTTGATGATATTCGGTATTATGGGAGGCAACGCAATCGGTTTTAAAAACTTTACGGTTGGGGATGCGCCTTTCCATGGCGGGGCGCTTGCCGCACTCGGCGTCTTTATTACGGCAGGGTTCTCTTTCCAGGGGACGGAAATTGTCGGCGTCGCAGCAGGGGAAAGCGAAGATCCGCGCAAAAATGTACCGAAAGCGATCAGAAGCGTGTTTTGGCGGATCCTTTTGTTTTATGTGCTGGCTATTCTTGTCATCGGGCTGGTCATCCCTTATACGACAAAAACATTGCAGAGCACAAACATTATGGTGAGCCCGTTTACACTCGTCTTTAAAAAAGCCGGGCTCGCATTTGCGGCTTCGCTCATGAATGCAGTCATTTTAACGGCCGTATTATCGGCGGGCAATTCAAGCTTGTATGCTTCGACGAGAATTCTATATGCGATGGCAAAAGAAGGGCAGGCCCCGAAGTTTTTCGCTAGGCTCAATAAACGCGGCGTGCCAGTTGCGGCGCTCGTGGCCACAACGATTGTCGGCACACTCGCATTTTTGGCATCTGTCTTTGGGGACGGCGCCATTTACATTTGGCTATTAAACGCAGCCGGTGTCACGGGCTTTATTTTCTGGCTCGGGATTGCCGCCAGCCACTACCGCTTCCGGAAAGCGTATATTGCGCAAGGGCACTCGGTCGAGGAGCTGCCTTTCCATGCCAAATGGTATCCGTTTGGCCCGATCTTTGCCCTTGTTGTCGGACTGATCGTCATTTTGGCGCAGGATTACCAGGCGTTCCTCGGCGGCCAAATCGATTGGATGAGCGCACTCGCGGCATACTTGGGCATTCCGTTGTTTGTCATCATGTGGCTCGGCTATAAAATTGCAAAGCGGACAAAAGTTGTGCCGCTAAAAGCATGTCGGATCGATTTGCAGGAATTCGAATGAGAAAAAGGGCACAAAAGGGCACTGTTCTATAAAAATGGGATGAATTTGAGTTGGAAGAAGGAGTACAGTCCTTATACAGCGGGATGTTATGTAAACTTAAAATACGCCTGTTTTATTTATCCGCGAATTAATCCTATATATCCACGCATTTTCCGCGCTGTTGGGTTGGAAATCATTATATGGTATGCTCGCCCGGCATTCGTTGAACAATACCCATAAGGAGTGGGTATAGATGCATGAAGTCATTACCACCCTGTCTGCAAAAAGACGGGAGAGGCAAATCAGATATGAACGCAATCTGCTCCAGGAGCTCCCGATCGAAGCTTTGAAAAAAAGCTTTCAATCCCATTTTGATTCATTCCGGATCAACGGGGGAGCCCGGATGGAGCAGAGCGTCGAAGAAGGCTGCTATGATGTGGCCATCGAGGCATATTTATTGGGCGGCCACTACAGCCGCTTCGGCTACTACGGCGAACCGTTGGAGCAGGCCAAAAAACGGTGTGAAACCGAGTTAAAACATATTACGGATACACTTTACAACTTCTGGCTCTACTGGACGTTCGGCAAAGATACCATGCAGGAATCGATTTATTATACATGCGAACAGTTTACCGACTACTGGTGGACGTACGGCTTTAAAAAAGGCGAACAAAGGCGGAAACTGCGGCTTCATTAGGGGGGGCCGGCTATAGGCGGCCCCCTCTAAGTTTGTTGCCGGCCCGCCGATTTTTTTCGGAATTCCGCTGATTTTCCGAAAGGTTCCGCTGATAAAGGAAGCTTTTTCGCTGATAAATTTTTCAAGACAGATGCGGGCGGGAGATACGATTTCCGCTGCAGTTCTTTTCTGCCGATATTTTTAAATTACTGCTGATGTTTTGCCAACTTCCGCTGAGAAAGAGAGATTTTCCACAGTAAAACGGGAAACCGTTTGAGTTCCAACCTTAAAAAAGTTCTATTTTCCTTTCTTGTCCCATAACTATCAGTAAGGACAAGGAGAGGGAGATTGAGATGAAACGGAAGATCAAAATCGCGGGGTTTTTGCTCGGGGCCGCCCTTTTATTTTTGCTTCTGCAGTTTGAATTTTTCCAAAAAGATACATGGCGCCCATGGAATTTGCCGCTTTCCGGAAAAATCATTTATTTGGATCCGGGGCACGGCGGTCCGGACGGCGGCGCAACCGGCGATGAGGTGCTGGAAAAAGATGTCGCCTTAAATGTCGCCAGCAAAATCAAAGATTACCTGCAGCAGCAGGGGGCGCTTGTCATCATGACGCGCGAAACGGACACCGACCTGGCCGATAATGAAACAAGAGGCTACAGCCGGCGCAAAGTGGAAGATTTAAGAAAGCGGCTTTCCCTCATTAACCAATCGGAAGCTGATCTGTTTATCAGCATCCATTTAAATGCAATTCCGCAATCCCAGTGGCGCGGCGCACAGACATTTTACTTCCCAAGCATGGTCGAGAACAAAAGAATTGCAACTTTCATCCAGGCTGAATTGATACGGAACCTTGAAAATACAACGAGGGTTTCGAAAACATTGTCCAATGTATACCTGTTAAAACATGCGAAAAAACCGGGCTGTCTTGTTGAAATCGGTTTCCTTTCCAATCCGGAAGAACGTCAGCAACTGAAATCCGACGAATACCAGACAAAAGTGGCCGCATCCATTTATGAAGGGATTATGCGGTACTTTACGAAAGAAAAAGATTTAAAATGACGGCGCCATCCAGCAAGCCGATCCAGTCCATAAAATCGTCAAATTATGGTATACTGGATTCAGGCTGGAAACGACTTCATTCAAGGATGGTGTGAAAAATGTTGACGGAACAACAAGTGTATGATGCGATAAAAGGGTTTGAAGATCCTTTTTTACATAAAACGCTGGAAGAAACAAAAGGGATTGTCGAAATCAAAATCAAAGAGGAAATCCAGCATGTCAGCGTAAAAGTCGCCATTGCGAAAACCGGCACGAGGGAACAGCTGCAATTGCAGATGGCGATTGTAAAAGCACTGAAGGGAATCGGCGCCAACACGGTCGGCATCCGTTTTGGCGAGCTTCCGAAAGAAACGCTTGACCAGTTCCGGGATCTGCTGAAGGAAGACAACCCAAATCCGCTTGGCTCCGCCAAAACTGAATTTATCGCGATCGCAAGCGGCAAAGGCGGTGTCGGAAAATCAACCGTATCCGTGAATTTGGCGGTTGCCCTCGCCCGTCTTGGGAAAAAGGTCGGCCTGATTGATGCCGATATATACGGATTCAGCGTGCCGGATATGATGGGCATTATGCAGCGCCCGGTTGTCCGCGGCGAAAAAATCATCCCGGTCGAACGGTTCGGGGTAAAAGTCATTTCAATGGGTTTCTTTGTCGAAGATAATGCGCCGGTCATTTGGCGCGGCCCGATGCTCGGCAAAATGCTGAACAATTTCTTCAATGAAGTGGAGTGGGGGGACTTGGATTACCTGCTCCTTGATTTGCCGCCTGGAACCGGGGATGTTGCACTCGATATCCATTCGATGCTGCCGCGCTGCAATGAGATCATCGTGACAACCCCGCACCCGACAGCCGCTTTTGTTGCCGCAAGGGCAGGGGCGATGGCATTGCGGACGGAACACAATTTATTGGGTGTCATTGAAAATATGTCTTATTTTGAAAGCAAGGTTACCGGGGAACGCGAGTATGTGTTCGGCCGCGGCGGCGGGGAAAAATTGGCCGAGGAGCTGCGGACGGAACTGCTTGGACAACTGCCGCTTCAGCAGCCGGATTGGAATGAGCATGATTTTGCGCCGTCCATTTATGCCGAAGATCACCGCATCGGCAAAATTTATACGGAAATAGCCCGGAAGATTGTCGATAAACTGAAAAAATAAACATATTGCAAAGCGGTGGGGCAGCATCCCACCGCTTTTTCCGGCAGCTTCATTTTTTCCCGTCCGTTTCTTTGGCGGCTTTCCGTAAACTGTCCTCCATTTTCGCTTTAAATAAAGGATCATTAAACGTGTCGACCACAACACTTTGCATTGTTTTCCGCATCTCTTTGCTTTTCAGCATATTGCGCACTTCTTTTTCATAAACCGGATCTTTTAAAACGTCGATCATCATTGCCTGGTAATCCGGATCTTTCATTAAACTTTTCAGCAATGCTTTGTTTTCGGTTTTCATGCTTTTGGCAACCGCTTCGGCAAATTTCGGGTCTTTCATCGATTCTTTCCAAAAATCCATGCCTTTTTGGGAGGTTAACGTTTTTTCGATCGTTTCTTTGACATAGGCCTGGTCAATGACAAGATTCTTTTTCATGTCATCGCTCGTGATGATATCTTGCAGTGCTTTTTTGCCTTCGTCGGTTTTCAATATATCAATGACCATTTTTTTCGTCTGGTTATAATCTGTCTGCCCGCCCATTGCGGCATTGCCGGAGCAGGCGGCAAGGGCAGCGCACAGGGGGATGAGGAGCAAAACAATAATTTTCTTCATGCTTTTGGCTCCCTTCTTCATTCTATCTTTAATATGGGGAGATTTTTTCGTTTTATGCGCGGGAGGGTAAATGCTAGATTTTTCAAACAATTATTTGGTACAATCTAAGTACAAAAGCATAAAAGGGGGATGGGCGTTGACAAGCCGGAATTGGGTTCGTTTCTTTTTTGCCGTACTCGCACTCGGCGGGGTGTCGTCCGGGATATTGGGGTTTTTGATCCGCTGGCCGGAACTGGAGCCTTATGTTGCCCGTATGGATCTGTTATCGATCGTCGGCGCGTTTTTCTGGTTTGCAGGTGTCGGGTTGATTTTCAGCTTGGTCAGCCAGGTCGGCTTTTTTGCTTATTTAACGGTGCACCAGCTTGGGCTCGATATTTTCCGTTCGCGGATGGTGTGGCAGGCAATCCAGCTTGTGGCAGCCTGTTATGTGCTGTTTGATTTTGTGTATTTCCGGGCGGATTTCCACCAATCGCTTTGGTTCGCGGCGGTGGTCCTGGCTGTTTCTTTGGCGGCTGCATTTGCCAAGGCAAAACAGGCTAAAAGCGCAAGTGCGTTCATTCCCGCCCTGTTTTTTATGGTGGCGGCAACGATATTGGAGTGGGTGCCGGCTTTGCGCGTGAATAATCAATCATGGCTGTATTTAATGTTTTTTCCACTTTTGATCTGCAATGCTTTCCAGCTCCTTGTTCTTCCGTATTTTTTAAAGCGTTCCCAAAAAGAGAGGGAACAGAAAGCAGCGATGAAGGCCGCAAATTAAAAAACCGGATTGCTGCGTGTCGGCATCCGGTTTTTTGGCAGGGGGCCCCGTTTTCTGTTATGGTATTACTTTCGTTTTCGTTTCGCCGTTTGCGATCATTTCGGAGACGGCGATGAATTTTCCTTCGTGCGACAGGTTGCGGATGATGGTTGGCAGGGCTTTGTTCGTTTGTTTGGCGGCATCGGAAGCATGGAGCAGGACGATGTCGCCGTTTTTTGCTTCACTTGCTTTTTCGATGATTTTATCGGTGCCCGGGTTTTTCCAGTCATCCGTGTTGATGCTCCAATGGACAACCGTGAGCCCCAGTTGGTTGGCTATTTTCAATGTCGTTTTGTCAAAATGGCCGGTTGGGGAACGGATGAGTTTCACGTCTTTTACTTCAAGTTTTTTAAACACTTCCTGCGCCTTCAGCATATCGCTTCTCACTTTGCTCGGCTCCGTATCGGTATAATCCACGTACGCATAACCGAGGCTCCCGATCTCATACCCGGCTTTTTCGATCATTTGGACAATATCGGGATGTTGCTCGGCCCAAGCCCCTGATAGAAAAAATGTAGCGGATTTCACGCCGCTTTTTTGCAGCGTTTTAATGATTGGGACGGCTTTTTCATCCCCCCAGCCGATATTAAAGGTAAGCGCAATCCCCTTTTCCCCTTTAAAAACCGCTTTTGGGGCACCGTTTGCTGAAAAAGCGGCAGTTTGCGCCAGCATTTGGGTATATAAAAATACAGCGGTAAAAAAGGACACAACGATGATGAAAAGGTACTGTTTCCATTTGCGTGTATGCGACTCGGTAGAATGCATCAGTCAACCCTCCGTTACAGACAGTGCTTGTTTTATTTTATGCGCAAAATTTCCGGGAATATGCAATCAAAAGTTTTCATGATATTTTCCTTATATTTGGCAAAGATAGTGTTACTACGAACAGAAAGGGTGCATGCGGGTGTTAGGATTGGTTGTACATGAAAATGAACTGCTGGAACTGCAGTATTTATTAAAAAGGGAGATGGAAGAGATATTATACGACTTGAATGACCAAAGGATCGAGCGGACCGTAAAGAGGGCGATGAAGGAAAGGTACCGGATCTTATTCAGGCTCCTGACAAAAGTGGCGCCCCAAAGCGAATATGCCCAATTCGCCATTCCCCCGAGGCGGGAAAACGAACGGTAAAAGAAGGGTGTCTCAAAAGCCGGTTCACAAACTTTTGGGATACACCTGTTTCAAGGCACATCTCCAAGGGGCCATTCAAATGACTGTAAAGGCCGTTCCAAGGGAAAAATCAAGCCCGAAACGCATTACAGGGTTGATGAAGACCATTTCCATAAAAAACCCCCGTTCAACTTGTCTTTATAAAAATTGTAAAAGTCAAAACTTTAAGCAAACAGGGCTGCCAAAGTCCACTTGGGCAGCCCTGTTTGGATTATTGTTCACGTTTGCCGAAAAAAGTCAATAGGTTTCAGGAGGGAAATTTTTGCAAAAATAAATTGTCAAATAATATTCACATGATCTTAAACAATTTGTCACACAGCTCCTATCTGTACCTTAAAAAGATTAAATATAATATAAGTGTAATGATAAAGTATCGGAAAACGGATAAGGAGGGAATGTTGGGAAATGAGTGAGTTAGTATTGGCACGTGCCCAGTTCGCAACGACGACATTGTTCCACTTTATTTTCGTGCCGCTTTCAATCGGTTTGGCTTTTATTGTCGCAGTAATGCAAACGCTTTATTTGGTGAAAAAGAAAGAAATCTACCGAAAAATGGCGAAGTTTTGGGGAACTTTTTTTCTCATCAATTTTGCGGTCGGTGTTGTCACCGGGATCATCCAGGAATTCCAATTCGGGATGAACTGGTCGAGCTACTCCAGGTTTGTCGGGGATGTATTCGGCGCGCCGCTTGCGATTGAAGCGCTGCTAGCGTTCTTCATGGAATCGACTTTCATCGGCCTGTGGATTTTCGGCTGGGACAGGCTGCCGAAAAAACTCCATCTTGCCTGCATCTGGCTTGTTTCGATCGGGACAATGCTGTCGGCGCTCTGGATTATGGCCGCAAACTCATTCATGCAAAACCCGGCCGGCTATACGATTCATAACGGCCGCGCGGAAATGAACGATTTTGCCGCTGTGATTTTGAACCAAAAATTACAGGTTGCCTATCCGCATATTATTTTTGGCAGCCTCGCAACGGGTGCTTTCTTCATTGCCGGCGTTTCGGCTTGGAACTTGATTAAGAAAAAAGAAGTGGCCTTTTTTAAACGCTCTGTTTCCATTGCACTGATCATCGGGTTGATTGGCGGGATCGGCCTCGCGTTTTCCGGCCATGACCAGGCACGTTATCTGGTCAGGGTGCAGCCGATGAAAATGGCGGCGGCGGAAGGTCTGTGGAATAATAGCGGGGATCCTGCGCCATGGACGCTTTTTGCTGTCATTGATACGAAAAATAAAAAATCGGTGGATAAAGTTGAAATCCCATACTTACTGAGCTATCTGTCCTACGGCAAATTTTCCGGGGAAGTCAAGGGTATGAACACGCTCCAAAAAGAATACGTGCAGGAATACGGGGAAGGGAACTATATCCCGCCTGTCAAAACAACGTTCTGGAGTTTCAGAATTATGGTCGTGGTAGGCGGCATCCTCATTTTGTTCAGCCTGATCGGATTGTATTTAGTGTGGAAGAAAAAAATCGAAAACAGCACGCGTTTCCTGAAATGGCTGTTCCCGGTCATGTTCCTCCCGACGATCGGCAATTCGTTCGGCTGGATCATGTCTGAAATGGGGCGGCAACCTTGGGTCGTCAACGGCTTGATGAAAACAAGCGCGGGCGTTTCGCCGAATGTTTCGGCCGGCGAGATCCTGTTTTCGATTATTGCATTCTCGCTAGTTTATACGCTTTTGGCGGTTGCGATGGCCTACTTGTTCATCCGCGTTATTAAACAGGGCCCGCAGGCAAAACCGATGGAAGATATCACTGCAACGGATCCTTTCAATACAAGGAGGGTTGGATAATGCAGTTAAATGAATTATGGTTTGTGCTCGTTTGTGTATTGTTTACCGGGTTTGTATTTCTCGAAGGTTTTGATTTCGGCGTAGGCATGAGCACGAAATTCCTCGCAAGAAATGAAACGGAAAAGCGGGTGTTGATCAATACGATCGGCCCGTTCTGGGATGCCAATGAAGTGTGGCTCTTAACGGCGGGGGGCGCAATGTTTGCCGCTTTCCCGAACTGGTATGCAACGCTTTTCAGCGGATACTACCTTGCATTTGTTATCCTTTTGCTTGCGTTGATTGCCAGGGGGGTTGCATTTGAATTCCGCGGCAAGCTGCAAGCAAGCAAGTGGAAGAATATATGGGATTGGTCGATTTTCCTCGGGAGCATACTGCCGCCGTTTTTGCTCGGCGTGTTGTTCTCGGGGCTCATTAAAGGTCTGCCAATTGACAAGTCAATGACGATGCATGCCGGATTTTTCGATATCGTCAACCTTTACACTATTGTCGGCGGTATTGCCTTTGTTGTCCTCGTTTACTTGCACGGTCTGATGTTTCTCACGCTGAAAACGGAAGGCGAACTCCGCGAGCGCGCCGGGAAAGCCGCGATGAAAATGTATGTCGCAGCCGGTGCAGTCGTCATCCTGTTTACTATACTAACAGCGGTTTTCACAGACGCCTTTGTGAAACGGGGAGCAATTTTAATTCCGCTCTATGCGGTCGCGATCGTGCTGTACCTTGCTTTGTACCCGCTGCTGCGGAATAAAAAAGAAGGCTTGAGTTTCACGGTAACCGGGCTGGTTTTAATTCTTGTCACGGCTTCGTTTTTCATCGCGCTCTTCCCGAACGTGTTGATCAGTTCAACGGATGTGGTGAATAACCTGACGCTGTACAAAGCTTCGTCCAGCCCATATTCATTGAAAGTTATGACGATTGTGGCATTGACAATGGTACCGATCGTGCTGGCGTATACAATCTGGAGTTACTACGTTTTCCGGAAACGTGTCACGCCGCATGAGCTGCATTATTAAGTATGTGAAAAATGTTAAGCCCGGCAAAGCTTTGCTGGGCAAGTAAAAAATGTACTAGGACGCGGTCGAAAAAGCGCGCCCGCCACCCACCCGGGGAGCAGATTTCGGGCAAACCGGGTGCTTTTCATTTTATGACAGGGCTTTTAGGGAAAGCTCGCGCGGATTTTCGCAATCAAAAGCATGCCGGCATCACCTGGCGTGCAGGCAAGGAGCTGGTGCGGATGGATAAACATTTGTTGCATTATAAAGGAAGCATCCAGGCGATGTTTTTGGTCGGATGCCTGACATTGGTCCAGTCATTCGCAGTGATTGTGCAGGCAGTGTATTTGGCCAAAGCGATTGTCCATTTGTATAAAGGGGCGCCGTGGCAGGAAGCGCTGGCCGAGTTCGGAATCTTTTTTGCCGCCCATATCGTTAGGCATTTTTTGCAGTGGGCGAAATCGCGGATTGCATTCCGCTTTGCCAACCGTACATCCCTGCATTTCCAGAACTTGCTTGTACAAAAGCTTTTTCGAATCGGGCCGCGCGCGATCAGCAGGCACGGTACAGGGAATCTTGTAACGCTTTGTCTGGAAGGCATTCCGCAATTCCGTACGTATTTGGAGCTGTTTATTCCGCGGTTTATCTCCTGCATGTGCATCCCTGCCGTCCTCTTGGCCTATTTTTTCCTCACAGACATCGAAACAGGCATCATTTTGCTGCTTGTCATGCCGATTTTGATTGGATTTTTGATTTTGCTCGGGCTTGCCGCGCAAAAGCAGAAAGACGCAAGATGGGAAACGTACCAACTGCTTTCCCGGCATTTCGTCGATTCGTTAAGGGGGCTTGTGACGCTAAAATTTTTAGGGCGGAGCAAAGGCCATAAAAAAGCGATATGGGAGGTCAGCAACAAATACCGCATTGCCACGAACCGGACACTTCGGATCGCATTTTTATCTTCGTTTTCATTGGACTTTTTTTCAACGTTGTCTGTCGCGGTCGTGGCGGTTGAACTCGGGCTCAGGCTGATCAACGGCCATATCGGTTTTGAGCCAGCCTTGGCGCTTTTGATTTTGACGCCGGAATATTTCATGCCGGTCCGCGATCTTGGCAGCGACTACCATGCGACAATGGACGGGAAAGAAGCGGGCGAGAAAATCCACCGCCTACTTGCGGAAAAAGAAGATTTCGGAACCGGCCTGTCTTTCCCAATCAAGGCTTGGAATGAGAACAGCATCTTGTCGGCTGAAGGGCTTGAAAAACGATCGGAGGAAGAAAACCGGGCGATTTTGCATGATGTCGATTTCAGCGTCCGCGGGTTTAAAAAAATCGGCATTATCGGCGTTTCAGGTTCCGGTAAGTCTACGCTCATTGATTTGTTGTCCGGATTCTCCACTCCTGAAAGGGGCCGCATCAAGTTGGACGGGATGGAGGTTCCGCATCTGTCATTCCCGGAATGGCAGCGGCAGGTGAACTATATCCCGCAGCACCCGTATATTTTTTCCGGAAGCGTACGCGAAAATATCGCTTGGTACGCACCTGATGCGCCGCTTGAAAAAATTGAAGAAGCGGTCCGGACGGCAGGATTGTCTGAATTGGTCGCAAATTTACCAAACGGATTGGATGAGATGATCGGCCAGGGGGGAAGGGCATTAAGCGGCGGCGAAGAACAGCGGATTGCGTTGGCGCGCGCATTGTTGGATGAGCGGCCGGTGATGCTTTTGGATGAACCGACCGCTCATTTGGATATCGAAACCGAACAGGAGATCAAGCGGTTGATGCTGCCGCTGTTTGAAAACAAGCTTGTCTTTTTTGCCACCCACCGCCTGCATTGGGTGAAAGAGATGGATCTGATTTTGGTGATGGACGGCGGCAAACTTGCGGAATGCGGCACATACGAAGAACTGTACCGAAAGAAAGGCGCCTTTTACCAATTGGTAGAGGCGCAGCGGGGAGGCGCGGAAAATGAAGTACTTCAATCAGTATATTAAGCCATATATCCGGCAGTACAGGGGGCTTATGATATTAACGGTGCTGCTCGGTATCCTCACCTTTTTGGCTTCTTCCATGCTGACCTTTACTTCCGGGTATCTAATTACAAGGGCTTCGGAAATGCCGGTGACGATTCTGTTGATTTACGTGCCGATTGTCGGCGTGCGCGCATTTGGAATCGCACGGCCTGTTGCCCGTTATCTCGAACGCCTTTCCGGGCATAATACGGTGTTAAAAATTCTTGCCGACATGCGCGTCAAACTGTATGAAATGCTCGAACCGCAGGCGCTTTTCATCCGCTCCCGCTTCCAGACGGGCGATCTGCTCGGGACGCTTGCCGATGACATTGAACATTTGCAGGATGCCTATATCCGCACCATTTTCCCGACGGTTACCGCATTATTTTTATTTCTGTATTCGACTGTGGTGCTGGCTGTGTTCGACTGGCTGTTTGCTTTGTGGATTGCCGTTTGTTTAGGCGTGATTGTGTTCGTATATCCGCTTGTATCATTGTATCTCATGAAAAAACGGCAAATTGAGCTGAAAGAAACGCAAGGCATCCTGTACTGCACAATGACGGACACTTTATTTGGGATTCGCGACTGGATCATCAGCGGGAAAAAAGAACGGTTTTTCAAACAGTTTTATGAGGACAGCAGAAAAAGCCACGAGATTGAGAAAAAGATGTCTTATTGGAACCACTCGCGCACGTTCCAGCTGCAGGCCATCTCGGGCGCCATTTTAATTTTTGTCGGCATTTGGGCGGGGCATGCCGCTTTGAACGGAGAGATTGCCCCAACGTATATCGCTTCTTTCACGCTCGTCACGTTGCCGATATTAGAAGGGATGATCCCGGCTGTGCCAGCGGTTGAAAAGATTACAACATACAAAGAATCGTTGCAGCGGATTGACGGGATCCGCGGGTATTTGCCGGAAGAACCGGGGGAAAAAATGCCTTTGGATACCGGCGGGAAAGCAGATATCCGACTCGAGCATGTTACGTATTATTACGAAAATGAAAAGGAAGCAGCGCTTAAGGATGTCTCGCTCATCGTCCCGCACGGGCAGAAAATTGCGCTGCTTGGCAAAAGCGGTGCCGGCAAATCGACGCTTCTGCACCTGTTGGTCGGGGCATTGAGACCTGACAGCGGTACGGTTACGATCGGCGGGCACGCCCCGGCCGATTACGGGGAAGCCATCCACAAACAGGTCAGCGTGTTGAACCAGAAACCGTATTTATTTGCGACAACGGTGGAAAATAATGTTGGCCTCGGGCGGGCGGACGCCACGGTGGAAGAAATTGAAGCGGCGATCAGGCAGGTGAAGCTCGGCCGTTATATCGACACGCTTCCAAACGGCATCCATACGCAAATGGAGGAAACCGGCCAGCGCTTTTCCGGCGGTGAACGGCAAAGAATTGCCCTTGCACGGATTTTGCTGCAAAATACGCCGATTGTCATTCTGGATGAACCGACAGTTGGGCTTGATCCGCTGACGGAAAAAGATTTGCTCGATACGATATTTGATGTTTTGCACGACAAGACGGTGCTTTTGATTACGCACCATCTTACAGGGCTTGAAAAAATGGATCAGATCATCTTTCTCGATGATGGAAAAATTGCAATGCAGGGCACGCACGCGGAACTGATGTCAGGAAACGCGCGCTACCGGCAGCTGTATGAAATGGACCACGGGGTGGGATAAGGCCACCCCGTTTTTTTCAGGGTATGGACTGGTTACGAGCTTGCCGTCAGTGCGTTCCGTTTTTCCGCGGCGGGGAATCGGATCGTTTCGGCAATGGTTGCGGGGCATCCTTTTCATGAAATTGACACATTTATTGTAAGCGTTAATATTTCGTTCTTTTTCACAACATACTACACTATAAGTGTACCGAATTGGAGAGGGGTGATTCCAATGCAAACGTTTGGCTTTATAGGCAAAGTTGCAATCGTAACCGGTGGCGGAGGGGGAATCGGGCGCAGCATGCTTAAAACTCGCTGAGGGCGGAGCAAAAGTCGTTGTCGCAGATCTATCCGAAGAAATGGGTGAGGAAACGGTAAGAAGAATCCACGAAATCGGCGGAGATGCGATTTTTGTCCGAACCGATGTATCCAAATCGGAAGATGTCCAAAGTTATGTACGGGCCGCACTCGATACTTACGGAAAAATTGATATTCTATTAAACAATGCCGGATGGGAAGGGAAAATGATTCCGCTCGTTGACTATCCGGAAGAAGTATTTGATAAACTGATGGGCATTAATGTTCGCGGTGTATTTCTGGGGATGAAATATGTCCTGCCGCATATGATCAGGCAAAAAAGCGGTGTAATCGTCAATACGGCGTCAGTTGCCGGTATGGTCGGAACATCGGAAATGGTTGCATACGGCGCCAGCAAACACGCGGTCATCGGCATGACGAAAACCGCAGGCATTGAAGCAGCCCCGTCCGGCGTCCGTGTCAATGCGGTCTGCCCGGGTGTTGTGGATACGGAAATGATGAGAAAAATTGAAGGCGGTTTTGCAAGGGGAGATACAGCGGCTGCCGAACAAACAAGGCAGCAAATGGCCGCAGCCGCGCCAACCGGCCGTTATACACAACCGGAAGAAGTGGCGAATGTCATGCTCTACCTTGCATCCGACCTATCTTTCCGTGTTGTCGGCCAAACGATCGTCATTGACGGCGGTGCTGTCCTTTCATAACGGCATACTGTATATGTAAAGCACGAAAAAAGCCTTTCACGAAGGATGAACAGTGGCAATGCAGGAGGGGAACGCTCCGGAAGCGCAGCTTACTTAAACATTGTGGCACAACTCCCTAATCGCAAATATATATTATAGAAATGCATCACTCCGGTTTCCCTCCCCGCACGACAGCGAAAATTTTTGCAACGGGAAAAGTAGTTGACACGAAGTTGTGATCTTGGTATATTGGTAAACGTCGCTGCTTCAACGGGAAGACGGCAAGATAAAAAAGTGTTGACAAATTGGTCGGATCTTGATATAATGAAAAAGTCGCTGTCATAAATAGATGGCAT
>NZ_BKZR01000015.1:0-70282 GCF_008974225.1 Weizmannia acidilactici
AGCATATTGGCGAATTTCTAAAAGTCCAATATTACACAAAACCCTTGGTAACTCCTAATGGAATCACCAAGGGCTGAAAAGCCTGTATGAAAAGTATTGTGACAAGCGCCATTTATTTGGTTGAACCGCCGTATACGGAACCGTACGTACGGTGGTGTGAGAGGACGGGGGCTAGTCACCTCCTCCTACTCGATTATACGGCGGATTTCCGGTCTGTTCTGCACCGCCGTGAAGATCTTAACTTTAAAATAGAGCAAGGCCCCGGCCAGGATGTTAAAAAGAACAATTCGAATAAGCTCGCCGATTTTTATTTTGGAATGGTTCTTTTAGTGGTTTGGGCCCCAGCCAGGCATTTTTCAGCGAAATCTAAAATTCTTCATATACAGCGGGATCCTGCCCGAAAGTTCTGCCATCCGGGCGGCTTAAGCCGGTAATGGTCCGCATTTCTTCGTCAGATAACGAGAAATCGAAGATGGACAAGTTTTCAATTTGGCGTTCCGGCGATGCCGATTTCGGGAGCGGCAGGGCGCCAAGCTGGATATGCCAGCGCAAAATAATTTGCGGAACCGATTTTTGGTGGGCATCGGCGATTTTTTTGATGGTCGGGTCCTCCAGAAGGCGGTTCGCCCTCCCAAGCGGACTCCAAGATTCAGTGACAATACCGTGTTCCTTATGCCAGGCGCGCTGTTCCTCCTGCGCAAAATAAGGGTGCAGCTCGATCTGGTTGATGCTCGGCGCCACCCCGGTCTCTTTGATGATCCGTTCCAAATGTTCCGGTAAAAAATTGGAAACGCCGATAGAGCGGACGAGCCCCCATTTTTGCGCATCCACCAAAGCCTGCCAAGCTTCAACATATAAATCTTTACTCGGGTTTGGCCAATGGATGAGATAAAGATCAAAATAGTCCAATCCTGATCTGTACAGCGATTCCTGGATGGTCACAACGGCTTCATTATACGCATGGTGCCGCCCGGGGAGTTTCGAGGTGACCCGCAGTTGTTCGCGCGGCACGGAGCAGCGGCGGATTGCCTCACCAACCGCACCTTCATTTTCATAATTAAAAGCTGAGTCAATCAGGCGGTAACCCGCTTCAATCGCGCTGATGATGGCATTGACGCCGGCCGCCCCGTTCAGTTTGTACGTGCCGAATCCAATGACCGGTACCGTCATTCCATCATTCAGCTTGATTTCAGGAATGGTATTTAGCATTTCTTTCGCCCCTTTCATTTTCATAACCAGTATAGCAACCTCTGAAATATGCGTCTATTCTGATGATTTTTAAGAATAGTTGGATGCAAAGTCTTTGGAAAAATAATCGGCTGCCTGCCTTTTTCTCCGGAATCAGCTGTAACTAATTGAAAATCAGCGGATTGCCCGGAAGAATCAGCGATACCACCAAAAAATCGGCGGAAAGGCGCAAGAAATCAGCGAAGAAAAGAAAAAGCAGCGGGAAGAGAAGCAGCTTTTTTTGTAAAATAATAAAAAGACCGCGTTGATCTTGAAAGTTTAAACCGATTGCCCATCTTGTTCCGGAGAATCGGCGGAAACTACGAAAAAATCAGCGGATTGCTCGGAAAAATCATCGATACCACCAAAAAATCGGCGGAAAGGCGCAAGAAATCAGCGAAAGGGAGAAAGGCAGGGGCACCATTGCAAAGTTAATGGCGGCGAAGCTTGAAACTGTATCGCAAGCCAAAAAGTACTACAAAAAATAAAAAGCAGCTGTCCCATGACAGCTGCTGATCCGCTTATTCCGGGCGCACCGAAGTTTCCTCCAAAAATTTCTGGTCATCAGGGCTCCTTCCATAACGCCTTCCGCTATTTAATGCCGCAATTTTTTCCATATCTTCCTGTGTCAGGGAGAAATCGAAAATCTCGCTGTTTTCTTTTATCCGGCTCGGGGTGACTGATTTCGGAATGACAACAATGCCGCGTTCCACATGCCAGCGCAGCACAATTTGCGCCGGGGTTTTCCCGTATTTTTCTGCCAGTTCAACCAAAACCGGCTGCTCGAGCAGATGATGCTTACCTTGGCCGAGCGGGCCCCAAGCTTCGTGCAAAATATTGTGCTGTTTCATAAATTCATGTAGTTCATTTTGCGGGAATTCCGGATGTGTTTCAATCTGGTTGATCATCGGCACAATGTCGGTATGGGCCATCAAATCTTCCAAATGGTGGATTTGGAAGTTCGAAACCCCGATCGCTTTGATTTTGCCTTCATGGTAAAGCTCTTCCATTGCTTTCCAAGATTCGATGTATTTTGCGGACGGCCAGTGGATCAAATATAAATCCAAATAATCTGTGCCGAGACGGTCCAAGCTCGCCTGGAATGCCGCTTTCGCTTCCTCATAGCCGTGGTCGTAGTTCCACAATTTGGAAGTGATAAAAATATCTTTCCGGTCCACACCGCTTTCCCGGATTGCTTCTCCGACATATGTTTCATTGCCGTAGATCATCGCGGTGTCAATATGGCGGTAGCCGACTTCCAGGGCAGTTTTCACAGAAGTCTTCAATTCAGCTTCGTCTTTCACAAGAAAAACGCCAAGACCGAGCTGTGGGATTTTCGCGCCGTTATGGAATGTTAAGTTTGGAATCGTTTGGGCCATACATCATTCCTTCTTCCATTCAAAATTAATGTAAGCGTATGATCATTTTAACACAATTGGCGGAAATAGTGAAAGCGCAAGCATCTTGAGCGCATTTTTTGACGTTTCAAACTTTTGTTTGATATAGTGGGGTCGGAATTTTCCCGTGATTTGTCCGTTTCATATGCAACCGTGTGTAAAAATAACAGACATAAGGAGCTGTTTGGAATGAAACATTTATTTACCCCATACAAGCTGAAATCGCTTGACTTAAAAAACCGCATCGTCATGCCGCCAATGTGCCAATATTCCGTTGAAAAGAAGGACGGGATTGCGACCGATTGGCATTACGTCCACTATGTAAGCCGCGCGATCGGCGGTGCCGGCCTGATCATCATTGAAATGACCGATGTGGAACCGGATGGCAGAATTACCGATAACGATCTCGGCCTGTGGTCTGATGAACAGATTCCTGCTCTAAAAAAAATTGTGGATGCGTGCCACCAGTACGGTGCTAAAGTCGCCATCCAAATCGGGCACGCCGGCAGGAAAGCACAGGATGCAGAACAGCCGGTTGCGCCGTCGCCGATTCCGTTTGATAAAAATTTCAAAACACCGAAGGAATTGCCGAAAGAAGAGATTAAGGAAATCATAGGCAAGTTCGGTGCTGCAGTAAGGCGCGCCGTAGAAGCCGGGTTTGATACGATCGAACTGCACGGCGCACATGGCTACTTGATCCACGAGTTCCAGTCACGTTACACAAATAAAAGAACGGATGAATACGGCCAGGATCTCGCTTTGTTCGGAAAAGAAGTCATTGCCGCGGCGAAAAAAGAAATGCCGGAAGAAATGCCGCTCATCATGCGCATTTCCGCACGTGAATATGTCGAAGGCGGTTACGGCATTGAGGAAAGCATTGCTTTCTCGAAAGAATATAAAGCGGCCGGCGTTGATATTTTCCATATCAGCGCGGGCGGGGAAGGACAGATTGCGGCAGCCGGGCGCCCGGGTACGCATGCTGCCTACCAGGTGCCGCTTGCAAGGCAGATTAAAGAGGCTTTGGATGTGCCTGTTATTGCGGTAGGCCGTTTGGATGACCCGGTACTTGCCAATGCGGTAATCGGAAACGAAGAAGCAGACCTTGTCGCTGTCGGCAGAGGCATGCTGCGCAATCCTTACTGGGCATTAGAAGCCGGGATCGCGCTCGGTAAAGATCCTGGCGTGCCGGTCCAGTATGACAGGGGTTTCCCAAAAAGATAATGGAAACGGCGCCTTTAGACAATCTAAGGGCGCTGTTTTTTTCTGCTATTCGTTTGCATCTACAGCTCGCAGCCATCAACATAAAAAAGGGCCCTTATCAAAAGGCCCGCCAAAATAAAAAAGGGGGAATACTTATGATAGTGCGGATTCCAAAAGTCACCCTCACTAAATAGAAAGCATTGTAGTATTAGCATAACCGGAAAGGAAGGGGTTTAAACCTCTTTTTGAAAATTATTTTTTTCCGAGGGCTTCCAAAAAAACGGAAGCGGCTACATCCAGGACAGTGGAGAGTTTTAATATCGTTTGCGTCGTCGGGATTTGTTCTCCTTTTTCATATTGCTCGAGTGTATTTTTCCCGATCCGGGCTTTCACGGCCAATTCTTCGATGCTCATCCCGCTTTGTTCACGGTAAAATTTTAATTTCTCGCCAAAGGTATTCAAAAGACTCCCTCCCTTTGTTGAAATCAATATTGAAACATTTTTCGTGAAAAATCTATCTTTTTTCTTTTATTGTAGCATATGAAAGAACAACGGGCGGAAGTAATTTTTTGAACATTTTTTAAACATGGTCATGATAAGAATGTTAAAAACAGAATTGAACTTTGGTTTTCATTTCTTTCCAACTGTGGTATAATGTCTTATTGCGTATAACAGGAGAAAATTAGTATTAGGAGTGTTTGCATGTCAACAAATTATGAAGCTGGAAATGTATATACAGGGAAAGTGACAGGAATTAAACCGTTCGGTGCGTTTGTGGCGCTGGATGAAGAAACGCAGGGTCTCGTTCATATTTCTGAAATCAAGCACGGTTATGTAAAAGATATTCATGATTATGTCCATGTGGGGGATGAAGTCAAAGTCAAAGTGCTGTCGGTGGACGAAGAGAACGGTAAAATCGGCCTTTCTATTAAAGCAACGGAAGAACCTCCGAAAACTGAAGCGAGAAAATCGCGCCGCCGCCAAGGTGCTGTAAAAGCTGCCGAAGAAGGAGAAGGATTCAATACATTGCGCGATAAACTGAAAGAGTGGATCGAAAAATCGCAGCGAGAAGATTTAATTAAAAAATAATCGGACAGGTCCGGGCATATACGTGTCCGGATTGGATTGTTTATGCCTGAAAACGGAAGCGGATTGCTCTGTGCCGGAGCGTTTCACGGAAATAAGCCCCGGCATGCCGCGGACTATTCCACATATAGGGGTATATGGATGGTAAGGTTTGGTTCATCGCTTAAAGGCTGGTATGATGCCGGGTAATCTTCCCGGTGTTCCAGCTGTCCCTGGTACACTGTATAGCCGTTTTGCTTGATCCATTTATACAAATCGGCATACGCTTCCTGTACTGCGCTTCCTTTATATTTTGCGGCCGCAAACGTATAAGCGGGTACGGTCAGGGATGTCATGCCTTCAGGAACCGCTTCTATGTATGCTACTTCCTGGACAAGATAAAATGAGAAAACACCGTCTTCGTCCGTATGGTAAGACAACCCGATGATCACGTCCGGATGGAGGACATGGCGGATTTTTCCCATTTTTTGTTTGAACGCATGGAAAAATTTCCTAATCTCTCCCCTTGCCGCCTGCTCAAACGTACCGGTCCATTTGCCGCCGATAGCGTTAAATGCGTGTTTCTGAACAATCTGCACTTCCAAGGCGCACACTTCCCCACTACATTGTATAGCCATATTTTATATGAAAAAAGAAGCGGACGTAAAGGAAAAAAACGTAAAAAATTCACTTTTTTGCAAATGAAAAAAGGCAGGCTTTCCGCACTGCCTTTTAAAAAGTGATTTGTTGTCAACGTGTCGGTTTCGCCTGGGTGGAGCGTTCAATTTCGGCATCCGGTTTGAAAAGAAGGCCGAGATTGATCAGGCCGCAAATGCCGACAATGCCGTAAATGATCCTGGATAAAGCGGAGTTGTCGCCGAAAATGGTCGCCACCAGATCAAAATTGAAAAAACCGATAAGGCCCCAGTTGATCGCGCCGATGATCGTGAAAATTAAAGCAACCCTTTGTACAATGCTCATGTATTTACCTCCTTGTTCAATGTACAGGAATAGGATGGCGCAAACTGGTGAACATTATGCATGCAAGAAATGTGAGAAATTCGTTACATTCCTTGATAAAAGGGTAAAGATTCGATAAAGTGGAAGTTGGTAAATTGATTACAGGAGGATATGGACATGACGCATATTCAATTTGATTATTCAAAAGCGCTCGCTTTTTTCAGCGAACATGAAATTACATACTTAAGTGAACCGATTAAATTGGCCCATCAGCTTTTACATGAAAAAACCGGCGTCGGCAATGACTTTCTCGGCTGGCTCAACCTGCCGAAAGACTATGATAAAGAAGAATTTGCCCGCATCCAAAAAGCGGCGGAAAAAATTCAAAATGATTCGGATGTGCTGCTTGTGATCGGGATCGGCGGCTCATACCTTGGCGCCCGCGCTGCGATTGAAATGCTGAACCACAGTTTCATGAATGTTCTTCCGAAAGAAAAACGGAAAACGCCGCAAATTTTCTTCGTCGGAAACAGCATCAGCTCCACTTACATGAAAGATTTAATGGATGTTCTGGAAGGCAAAGATTTCTCCATCAACGTCATTTCGAAATCAGGGACAACCACCGAACCGGCAATTGCTTTCCGCATCTTCAACAAACTGTTGGTTGAAAAATACGGAGAACAGGAAGCAAAACACCGTGTTTATGCAACAACGGACCGTGCAAAAGGTGCTTTGAAAACATTGGCGGATGCAGAAGGCTACGAAACATTCGTCATTCCGGATGATGTCGGCGGACGTTACTCCGTTTTAACGCCTGTCGGTTTGCTTCCAATTGCAGTAAGCGGTGTGGACATCCAAGCGATGATGGACGGCGCGGCAAAAGCAGTCGATGATTTCTCAAATCCGGAAGTATCCGAAAACATTGCATACCAATATGCGGCTGTCCGCAATATCCTTTACCGTAAAGGCAAAACGATTGAAATGCTGATCAACTACGAACCAGGTCTGCAATACTTTGCTGAATGGTGGAAACAATTATTCGGCGAAAGCGAAGGGAAAGACCAAAAAGGCATTTATCCATCTTCCGCAAACTTCTCAACCGACCTGCACTCGCTCGGCCAATACGTACAGGAAGGCCGCCGTGACTTGTTTGAAACGGTCGTAAAAGTTGAACAGGCGCGTGAAGAACTGACGATCTATAAAGAAGAAAACGATCTCGATGGGTTGAACTACCTGGCCGGCCGCACAGTTGACTTCGTGAATAACAAAGCGTTCGAAGGCACGTTGCTCGCACACACGGACGGGGGCGTACCGAACCTTGTCGTTTCGATTCCGAAAATGGATGCTTACACATTCGGTTATCTCGTTTACTTCTTCGAAAAAGCATGTGCAGTGAGCGGCTATTTAAACGGCGTCAACCCGTTCGATCAGCCGGGGGTAGAAGCCTACAAGAAAAACATGTTCGCTTTGCTTGGCAAACCGGGTTACGAAGACATGAAAGCCGAACTGGAAAAACGTTTGAAATAATGCATGTTGTGCAGCTGGGCTGTCCCATGGACGTGGGACGGTCCTTTTTCTTTAAAAAGGTTTGAAGAAGGGCAAAATGCTCTGATCAAGCCCATTTGCAGGTAAAAAGGGAGCAAAACGGACTTTAGAAAAGTACTAAGGACCGTTTCGGATAGGAATCGAGATGGTCTTTACAAAGGCGCTATGCCGGTATGTAAAAGTATTCTTTTTCAGCAGTGTAAAAGACAATTCGTATCAGCGTCCGCCAAGAAGGTTACAAATGGGCAGAGGCATAATACGTTGCTCCCAAAAAACGAAGCTTCCTGAAAGCCTGTCCTTGTGGCTTTCAGGAAACCCTTTTATTTCTCTTTCTCCAGCACTACAAACAATTGCTTTTCATTGGTAATCGTATAATCAAGCGGTGGGTTAATAATCGTTTCGTCTTCCGACTGGACGCCGATTAAAATTTTTCGTTCTTTCTGGAGCTTTCGGCTTAAATCTTTTACTGTCATATTTCGCCACTTCGGTTTAACCGGAATAAAGTCCAAATGATTCTTTTGCTGCTGATTTAATAACGACAGAAGCGTGTCCGACATGCCGTTTGAAATTAAGCTGTTCAGCATGACAAAGCTCGCCTGTGTATTCGCCTGGATCACTTCATCCGCGCCGGCCCGCTTTGCATTCACAACCTGGTCCGCAGTTTGAATTTCAACGATGCAATAAGCATCCGGGCTTAACCCTTTTACGGCAATGAGCGTCAAAATTGCCCCCATATCCGCTTCGGTTTC
This sequence comes from Weizmannia acidilactici, assembly GCF_008974225.1. Classification (NCBI taxonomy): domain Bacteria; kingdom Bacillati; phylum Bacillota; class Bacilli; order Caryophanales; family Bacillaceae; genus Heyndrickxia; species Weizmannia acidilactici. The sequence continues at coordinate 8,144 of NZ_BKZR01000015.1, forward strand.
GGTTTTGTGCTGATCAGACGTAATCAGCACAGCCTCTGCAGCTTCGATATTCGTTTTTTTCAATATTTCATCCTGGTACGGTTTGCCTTTAATAAAATACACATTGTCATAAGGGTAGGGATTGGCTTCAAGTGTTTCATCCACCAAAACAATGGGCTGCCGCTGTTTCAATTCCAGCAGCTGCTGGATCACTTTCCGCGCACGTTCATTCCATCCGATGATCACCATTTGTTTCTCTCCCGTAAAAGCCGCTTTTCCTTCCAAGAAAGCATTTTGCCTTGTAGCCGTTACACCGGCGAGCGCCACAAAATAAGCAGATAACACACCGGCACCTGATAAAATAAGGATAATGCCGATCAGGCGGCCTGCAAAGGTAACCGGGTACAAATCCCCGTAACCGACAGTCGCGGTTGTAATCACCGCCCACCAGACACCGTCAAATATGGTTGGAAATGTTTTCGGCTCGACAAAATGAATGGTCAGCCCAAATGCGAAAATCAATGTGAGTGCGAACATTAAAATCCGTACAATCATTGGCCAGCGGAGAAAACGATCATAAAAGAGGTGAAACATCCGTCCCACTTCCTTATCCAGTATTTAAGGTAGTATTCCCTGGAAAGGACGGGGAAAAACAGTTTGAAAAAGCAAAACGCGGGTGAAAAATATTTTTTTAAAAAAATAGTTGCATGATCATTTAATACGTTGTATAATAACATTGTCGCTGATGAAAAGCGAAAAAAACAAAAAGCTTTTACATACGGGGCATTAGCTCAGTTGGGAGAGCGCTACATTCGCATTGTAGAGGTCGGCGGTTCGAATCCGCTATGCTCCATGCTTAAAACCCTTGATAATCAAGGGTTTTTATTATTTTCGGGTGACCGTTACGGTCACCCATTTTTCTTGTTGTCGCCCATTTGTTGCCCAAATTTCTTCGGATTCAATTTTTCAAATTGGATTACACCTTCCTTATTCATTTTGCTGGTCACATGTCCATAAATATCATTCGTTACTTTTTCAGAAGAATGTCCAGCCCGTTTTTGAATGAGTTTCGGGCTAACATGAGATTCTAACAGATAAGTAACCATCGTATGGCGGAGATCATGAAGACGCACATATTTAAAATCCTCTCTGTTTTTTGCGAATCTTCTCCACTGTGTTGTTGGACTTGTATGATAAAGCGGTTTGCCAACCCCCCCATGGAAAACAAATTCATGCTCACCGCCTTTCCAAGCATCCCCAAGTTTATCTTTTTCATGATCCCAGGTCATTTTATACTTTGCTAGTTCTTCCATATACCAATCTGGCATTGGTACAAATCTTTTTTTATTATTTTTGGTACCTTTAATTACCGGATCTCTATTTTTTGTCATCGGGATATTTTGCCTAACTTCTAGTCCATTATGTACAAAATCCACAGCAGACCATTCCAGACCAATTAATTCACCGCGCCTAAGGCCGCCAATAATTGCACCGAGAAAAAACAACCTCCACATATCAGATAACTCATTATACATTGCTGAAATAACTTGGATGATTTCGTTTCCTTCATAAAATTTCATTTCCTTCTGTTCAAATTTTGGCCTCTCTTCACTGGCAAGTGGGCTTTCTTCTATAACTTTCCAAGCTACCGCTTTCGAAAATAGTGATTCCAATACTGCATAAATGTCCGCAATGGTACGGTCAGATAATGGTATTTTCTTTCCATCTTTTCTCGCGCTCGGATCCCTCAAGTGATTTTTAAAGTTTACGATATCAATCGGCTTAATTTGTTCGAAATTCATTTCGCCAAAAAAAGGAATAATGTGATTGTCTAAATGAGATCGATATTTTTTAGCAGTTGTGATCCCAAGTTCTGGAACAACGTATTTTTCGTACCAGTCTTCAGCAAAATTTTTAAAGTACATTTTTTGCGGCTTAATGTACTCTCCAGCTTCTACTTGCGTTTTAAAAATAACCAATTGTTCATTCAAATAGTCGTTTAATCGTTTTGTAGTCCTTAAAAGTTTAGGGTCTTCAATCCGGATTGTTTTATGTTTTCTAATCTTTTTTCCTTTTGCATCGCGTCCAAGTTCAAGGACAAGTAAGAATGAATTATCACCACGTTTCCGCCAATGTGACATATCAAATTACCTCCATTTTGTCCAAAAAGCTTCTTGAAATTGTACAAAATTAAGCACATATGTTCTGTTTAAGGCTCTAAAGAAAAGCCCCTCAGGGCCTTTATTATCTCTCGCATGCATAACCGTCTTTGTCACGATCGAGTTTATCTGAATATGCCGGACTTGAAGATGAGACGCCATTTGGATATTTTTCTCTTAATTCTGTACAGTTAGCAAATGTTTCTGTGCCACCTGAAGATGGTGTGCTCGTGTCTGCAGAGCTGCCGGAAGTTCGAGAACTTGTTGAATGTTTTGTCGTTCCAGAACCAGATGTGCCTGAAGATTTGTTTGTTGATGATTTTGCGCATCCATTAAATCCAGAATCAGTTACAAATCCATTTTGCGACCATATGTTTAGATGCCTGCTTTTCGCGACGTTTTCATCTCTTTCATATTTTGATAGATACTTGTATGGCGGGTTATAAATGTAAGCTACCCGGGCATAACCGTCTTTCAGCAATTCTTCCTGCACCGATTTTCCATTTACATACACATAGGCAAGCAGCCGCCCGTATTTGTCATATTTATCTCCGTTTGTTTCGAATTCCAGTGTCAACTTGCCACTGTTGACCAATTGTTTATTTTTGTTATAGGCACTCACGGCATATGGCTGGACGCAGGTACCCGGTTTCTTTTCCTCAGGCGTATCAATGAGCAAGTAACGAACTGTTTTAACTTTTCCGTTATAATTAACCTTTATTGTATCTCCGTCAACCGTTTCAACAAGCGTTACAATATGTTGATTTGAGGGAGATGATTTTTTTGTATCAGTCTTAGATGCTTGTTTAGCAGTTTCTTTTTTATCGCTTGAATGAGCAGAAGGAGAAGCAACTGTTTTGCTAATTTTACTATCATCCGAACTATCCTTATCCTTATTTATCGAATCATTAGATTTAGCATTATGCGTTTCAGTAGATGCTGTTTGGGTAGATGTATCATTCTTTTTGAAAGCCGTATCTTGATTAGGCGCCGAGATACCGGTCAGGAGTAAAAAAACAATTGTCAAGATAAGGTAACCAATACTAGCTATCTTCCTTGTCTTTCTCTTCGACCAAAAAGCAACAGTAGGTTTAAATATCCCAACAAAGATTAGAACGAAAGAAGCAAATGCTAAAATCAAAAAGACGCCATAGATATGAGTAAAAAGCGCCTTAATTGCCTCGATAATTACCCCAATGATGAAAATCACAACCAATATTCCTAAGAATCCAGATAAACCTTTTTTCATTTCTTAATCCCCCCCTATAAATTCAAAAAAGTTAGTATGCTTTTATAGCCCATAAATTGGAAACTAATAAGATGCTAATTCTTTTGAAAAATCATCTGACAATTTATTGTCGCTTGAATTTTTATAAGCAGACAATCCATGCATGTAAGATTTCACATCTTTATAGATTGATGGATTGATGAAATATCCATTTGCAGCATTATAAAATTTATATGGGTCGAGATCGACAAGCTGCTGGAAGTTCCCATATGAGATTGAGTTAGCGTTTTTCTTTGTGAAATAAGCAATGATCGCTGTTGCCTTGTTTTCATTCCCCTTGTTATCTTCGAATTTCGTGTCCCGGATAAAAGCAAATCCGTTTACATTCGAATTATTTTTTTCTTTTTCCATGAGTCGAGTACTGTATAAAGCGAAATTCTGGAGCATGGTTTTCTCACTCGTTTCAAATTCATCTTTGAATTCGATCACCGCAATTTTATCTTTTATATAAGCTGTTTTTACATTGTCTTTATCTGCTTTTTTAGCGGTTGATTTTAACTCGGCACTGCTGGATGCACCTTTCATGGTTTCTGATCCGACTGTATCCGAGTTGGAATCGGAAGAAGCTGTATTCGATTCGTCGTCGTTTGCATCTTTGCCAGTAAATTGATCGACAGAAGTGTCATAAGCTGTCAAAAGTCCCTGTTGTTCTTTCCTTATCAACACATAAGCGTTTGAGTTAATATCATCCCCCATGTCAAATGTAAGAATTACATAAGAATCTTTTGCTAATTTATGTTTAATGCTGTAATACCACATATTGCTATTATTAGGGTCTTTCTTCGTTGGCTTTCCTATTTCCTTAATCACTTGTTTTTTTGTCATTCCTATTTTCAAATTTTTATACTCAGTTGGCGTAATATAGTTTACATGGTGTTTAGTCGCTTGAGCTTGAGGATTACCGCAACCCATCACTGATAAAATTACAGATAATATCATTAATGAAATAATTAATTTTCTCATATATATTCTCCTCGAACTATAAAAACCTTTCCATTTCTAGTGGAATTCCATGTTCCCTTAAAACTTGATATTTAGTTTCGTAACTTTTTAAATCTTCGTCGGATAATAAAAGGCGTACGGCGAAAAAATTCGCCTCAACTTCAATTTTATCAACTGAAAAATAAGTAGACTGTTTTAAAAATGGCGTATTCACTCGATGATGTAATTGAGAGTGACCTAATTCATGGGCGCAAACAAATCTTTGAATATCCTCATCCAAATTGGAATTTATAAAAATAAATTTATTCCTTCTAATGTATTTGTAAAACCCCATAATCTCATGGTGCAAATTCCATTGAATGACATTGATATTTTTTTGAGCAGCTATTTCATAAGGATCGTTGGTTTTACAAGATTTTACTAACTTTTTTACTGTTCTTTCGATCCAATCCAATTAGAGCACCCCCAAAAATTATTCATTATCTTTTCTATATTTTTTCGGGGTGTATTTTTTGTTTACCCTGACAGTGGTTCGCTCTGCATATTCGATCGCTTCTAATAATGATTCGATCGCTTCTTCACTCATTGGTTCTCCAGCAAAGTTCAAACCATCAGCCCTTTTAAGATCTTCTTTAATTTTAGCCATACGTTTGGCGATGTCTTTCTCGTCCTTCTCTGTCAATGGGTGCAGATCATTCGGAATAGTATTCGGTTTATTGCTTCGACCGACCAAGTAATCAGTTGAAACATTAAATAAATCAGCAATTTTTGTAACAGTTTCAATGGGTGGTTGTTTAGTTCCATTTTCATAAGCTGTATATGTGCTTCGTGCAACTCCAATTAAATCGGCAACGTAGCCTTGGGTATACTTGCTATCCTCGTTTTTCTTTCGTTCTCTTAAATATCTTAGTCTTTTGGCGAAAATATCCATTTCCTCACTCATAGCATCACATCTTTTCTTACTTTTTAAGGATATTATAATGTTACCGAAAGAAACTTCAAAGAAAAGTTCCTAAAAGTATAAATTTAGTGTTGACATGTTCCTTAAAGGAACATATAATAAAATCACAAGATGTTCCTTAAAGGAACATAAAATAGGAGGTGAGGCGTTTGAGAACTTGGCTAAAACAAAAGCGTATTGCTCAAAAACTAACACAAGCCGCAGTAGCCAAAAAATCAGGAATTTCAAGGAGCTTCTATACACATATTGAGAATGGTACGAAAACGCCAAGCGTATTAGTTGCCAAAAAAGTTGCTAAAACTCTCCATTTCGATTGGACACTTTTTTTTGAAAATGAATGTTCCTTAAAAGAACATTCTGGAGTGAAAGAAGTTAGTTGATTAAATAATTCTCCACATATGGAAAACTAAAGTTTTCCTTCCACAGCCGCATAGAGCGCCGAAGAGCGGGAGCGAGCCACGATCCTTTTTTCAGGGGAGCCGCGCCAGAATACATGTGATGGTCACTGCGACGACTCGACGCTGTATGCGGTTGGTGGAGGGAAGGCGAGTACACCAGAAGGAGGTGCACGGAATGAAACAACTAATGCAACAACCAATCAAACAAGAAGAGGTAGATGGGTGCAAGTTCATCTATAAAACGAGTAAAGAACACACTTTGAAACTTTGGATAAGTTTCTTGTCTAAAGTTAGAACCTCGAACCCTAAAAACCCAACTAAGGAGGCTTCTTGATGAACCAATTGCAAACCTTTAAAAACGAACTATTTGAGGTATCTGCAAAAATTGAGAATGGTCAAATTTTATTTGACGCTGAACAAGTTGCTATTTGTTTAGGGATTACAACCGAAGTAGGCGGAAAAACCTACGTTAGATGGAAACGTGTAAATAGTTACTTACCTAAAGATTTGCCACAAGTGGCAAAAGGAGATTTAATCCCAGAACCACTTGTTTATAAATTAGCTTTTAAGGCATCAAATGAACTTGCTGAAAAATTTCAAGATTGGCTCGCAATTGAAGTTATCCCAACCATCCGAAAACATGGCGCATACATGACACCAGAAACGCTCGAAAAAACAATCAGTGATCCTGACTTCCTGATCGGACTACTTACCAATCTCAAAGAAGAAAAAGCAAAACGAGTTAAGGCCGAGCAGGAACGAAATCAATTGATCGAACAGCAAAAAGCTGACCTACCGTATACAAGCTTTGGAAAAGTCGTTTCCAATTCAACCGGCGCAATTAGCATTGGAGCCTTTGCCAAAATGTTGTATGACAAACACGGTATCAACATCGGACGTAATAAATTGTTTGAGTGGCTGCGATCACATGGTTATCTTATCTCCGGCGGTCGGGAGCACAACAATCCGAAACAAATTTACCTGGAACAAGGATTGTTTGAAGTGAAGTCGACCATTGTAAGCCGTACGGAAGGTGACGTCGAGAAGCTCACGACCTTAATTACCGGGAAAGGCCAAATCAAAATTGCCGAACTCCTAATAAAAGAATTTGAGGCGGTGGTCTAAATGCGTAACAGTACCCTAACAGTCCAAGAAGTTGCAACTTATTTAGGTGTTCACCCAGACACAATTTATACCATGGTCCGTGAAAAGCAGATCCCATTTTTCCGAGTTAGGAAACGCATCTTCTTTTCGCGGGAATCAATCGATAAATGGATTGCTGCCCAGGAAAACAGTGTTGCATCGTTCTAGTTTTATCTTACTGTTTTCTGATGTCCAGAATAAACAAGAACTTTGTACAGGAGGGAAACTGATGAAAGAATCTGCAAAGGTGCAAGAAGCCTTGGCGATTCTGCAACAAGAAGGACTAACACAGAAACAAATCGCACAAGACACTTACCAGTCATATGAACTGGTAAACAAGCAAACGAAAGGAACGCGTACCATGAGTAAAGATGTCGCACGTCATGCCATACAGACCTATCAAAATTATGAATTCGAGCAATCAATCCTGCATGAGTTTTCGGAAGGACTGGCAAGCCCGGTTATGGGAGGACCGTACGTTGAACGGCACCGTATGGTGTTGGAAGAAATCGCAGAAGCAGAGATAAAGGATGCACTCCGTATCATCGACGAAGTTTCCTTGGCCAAGCCTCCGAACGTATGCTCAAAGGGCGAACGGGAGGATGTTAGACGGATGATGCATGAGCTCATCGAGGCTCGGGTAACGATCGACAACCTGCTCATGATATTGGAACGAGATTATGGTTTTACTGTAATGGAAGAAACAAAGAAAGTACTTAGAAAACTACGAAGTGAGAGGCGAATTTGATGAACTTAGATGGAGCTTATTTAAAGCAGGATCACCAGAAGGTTATGGAGCATATAAGGTGCATTTGGAATTGTAATGAAAGGATGTTAGCTGCTGTTGTGGAAAACGATTTGGAACTGGCAGAAAAACGTGCGGAAGATGTACTTCGGAGCATCCGGGAATTAAAAAGATTAGCCGAAAGAAAAGTATTGATCGACCGTAGAAATCAACTCATTCAGGACCTTACGAAACGTGGCATAACGGTGGAAATGGTGCTGAAAATCTATAAGGAGGACGAGTAATGGGTGAGCTACTCTTTGCTGCAATATTTCTGCCGTCCGTTTTAATTGGAAGATGGTTGCTGGAGGAATGGTTGAAATGAACGCCTATGAAAAGGCTGAAATCATCCTGAAGGAACTTGAAAAATACATTGTTATTGACGAGGCTTTCCGGGAGATTTACATCAAAGCGATCGTCAATGGACTGGTTGAAATCGCTCAAAAAGAAAAAGCAGCGAACTAAGCGAGCACTTAATTCACTGCAGATGTTGGAATTACCTCTATTTTACCACATCGCAAATGATAGGCCTAGTGCCTGTCATCATGGTCAGGATCCTTAACTGCCCACTCTTTCCCCCTCCGGATCCTGACCGTGATGATGGACGCTATCCATCGGAAGGGAGGGAAAAAAGTGTTCAGGCAACCAATATTCAATGTTCACGGCAGATGCTATCCGGTTGACCAAATGGAATGGCGTGGTCCTGACACAATTGACAATATAACGATTCATGTGAACGGGATCATGAAAGTCATCTGGCAAACAGATTCTGACCAGGACCCGGAATTTTACCAGGAAATCGACCGAAACATTACTGGAATCGCAATTTTAGAAGCTGATTTGCACAAGGATGGAAACGTTATTCTAACTGCAGATTTGAACAGGGAAGGAACGCTAACCTTATTTGAAACAGACGCGGAACTGCAAAATAAAAGCAGGAAGGAGTGTGTATCTTGATGATCAACTATGGATTGGAACATCCGGAAATCACACGAACGCTACGGACAGGCTATCCAAACATGGTGGCACATCCGGAACACTGGGGAGATGACTACTTCGGCGATGAAATCCTTGTTGGTGATGATGTAGTTGAGATTGATGGTGAAACGGTCCTGCTGGAAAATTGGGATCGATATGTTGAGGAAGTACTGCAGGCCAGATTCATTACGGCACAATAAAAACTCCTGCGCTAACAGAAGTCTGGTAATTACGAACATTGCTTTTAATCTATTGTACTGGTCTTTGAAAATTAAATCAAGAGGTGACAATGAATGAACCCTTTACAATCTGAAGAATTGTTGGCATGGGAAGAAGCCGGTACGGAAAAACGTAAACACTTTGAAATTACGAGCCTGGAAAGCTTGACATGGGCTTTCCGGAAGCTTTCCGCTTTAAAAGCGAAAGAAGCCGAAATTGAAGCCATTGCAGCAGCTGAAAAGCAACGTATAGATGAGTGGGAAACGGCTGAAAAGAAATCAATTGCAGATAGCAAAGAATTTTTCGAGGATCTGATCAGTGCCTACCACGCAAAGGTTTTGATGCAAGACCCGAAAGCAAAGACACTTTCTACTCCATATGGTAAAGCCAAAGCAAGAAAAGTTAAGGAACAGCCGGAAAAAGCCAACGAGAAGGCTGTTTTACGGCATGTGGTTGAAAATGGAATGGATGCCTACATCAAGCCTTCACTAAAATGGGCTGACTTTAAAAAGTCACTGCGGATCGTTGAAGCAGATGGAAAGAAAGTAGCCGTGGACGAAAATGGAGTGATTGTTGACGGCGTTGAAATCAAGCCTGAACAAATCAAATTTTCAGTGGAGGTGGACTGAAATGGCTGAACATGCATTAGCACAGCAAAATGCTTCTTTATCACTAATCGACACGGTTGATATTGGCGCAGTACAAACCACATTGGCAAAGATCGAGCAGTTCCAAAAGGTTGTCCAAAACACTTTAAAGGAAAATCATGACTACGGCATTATCCCGGGAACCGACAAGCCGACACTCTTGAAACCGGGTGCTGAAAAAATTCAGATGTTGTTTGGCGTTACAAGCGAATATGAGGTGACGGAACGCATCCAGGACTATGATAAAGGATTTTTTGCTTTCACTGTTCGCTGCACAATCTTTAAAAATGGAATGAAAATCACGGAAGGTGTCGGCCACTGCAACACACGCGAGAAAAAATATGTTAATCAGGATCCGTACACGCTCGCCAATACATGCTTGAAAATGGCGAAGAAGCGCGCACAGATTGATGCAACTTTAACTATTGCCAGTTTATCAGAAGTATTTACACAGGATATGGAAGATTTACAGGACTATCTCCAAACAGAACAGATTGAAACGATGACGCCGGAAGAAGCAGGAGCAACAAAACTTACTTTCGGAAAGTTCAAAGGGAAAACATTGAAAGAAATCTATTTGTCGGACAAGTCTTATCTCCAATGGCTGGTTAAGCAAGATCGTACGAAACCAGTAATCAAGAAAGCTATCAATATCATGTTTGAAGCAGTCGAACATCAAAAACAAGAAAGAGCACAGCAACCAAAGGAACAGTCAACGCCGGTCCAAAATGAAGCGAATAAAACTGATAAGCAAGAGGAACAAAATCCTTTTGATGATGCTGAACCGGTTGAGATCAATGATGATGAATTTCCATTCTGATAAAAAGGTGCCTCCTCTTTTTGAGGAGGCAACCAACAAAAAACAAGGTGGTGAAAAACTTTGGCTCGGCCAAAAAAAGAAGGCATGGACTATTTCCCGCATGATACAGACGCAGTAAATGACGAAAAAATTGAGGCCTTGCGATTGCTTTACGGAAATGATGGATATGCTTTTTATTTCATCTTACTGGAAAGAATTTACCGCACCGCAGAATTTGAACTCGACATTTCTGACGCAGAAACTATTCAGATACTCAGCAGAAAAGTAGGGGTTTCTGTGGAGAAATTCGAGCAGATGCTGGAGTCGGCACTCAAAAGGAAATGTTTTGACCGTGAGGCATACGAAAGCAGGAAGGTTTTAACATCGCCCGGGATAAAAAACAGGGCAGGTGTAGTGGTTGAAAAGCGAAAAAAGATGCAACAGCGGTATCAATTATCAAAAAATGATGTTTCTTCCCCAGTTTCTGATGAGTTTCTGCCGCAGAAACCAGACAGAAACGCCGCAGAAAGTACACAAAGTAAAGTAAAGCAAAGAAAAGAAAAGGAAAGTAAGTATGCTGCTATAGAGTCTGCATTTTTAAATCTTGGGGGAGGACTCATTCTTAATCCTGATGATATTGCTTGTATAAACCGAATGGCTGAACTGGATGTAGAAGTTGAACAAATCGTCACATGGATGCAAGCCAAACATGACGATTACTACAAGAGAAATCCTAACGGCAAAATATCGTCTATCAAATACTATGAGCCTTACATCATGGATATGTACCAGAAGTTAAGAAACAACGTTGTTCCTTTTTCGGAGTACAGGCCGAAAAAAGAAGAAACGCTTGAGGAACGATGGGAACGCCTCAAGCGTGAAGGGAAGTTGCCTTTTCTGAAGGAGGGAAGCTAATGGATGAAAATCAAATTTTAGAAATCTTAAAAACAATTAACGCGGCTTATTCAAGGTTTGAAGTGACTGACGATCGGATTGCGCTATGGGGAGACATGCTAAAGGATATGGACTTTAACAAGGTAATGCACCGGCTAAAAGTCCATATCAAAGATAAACCTTTCCCACCTTCCATATCCGAAATATCGGTCTATGAAACACCTAAAAACGAATTTTTAGAGAAATACAGAAGCTGGCAACTCGAGGGGGCTGAACGCATTGCAAAACAACGAAGAGATGAACGTGGACAGTCTGAACAGCCTCGCGCCGACAAGTGAAACGCTCGAAGCTGAAAATATGGTGCTCGGGGCCGTGTTTCTGGAACCGGAACTGATTGATGAAATCATTCTGGAACCGGAACACATGAACCATATGAAAAACCGGCTCATTTTGAAAGCAATGAAAGAGTTGCAAAGCGAAAATGTGGGAATTGATACCGCAACTGTTGCCAACAAGCTTGGAAGCAACTTAGAAAACGCCGGTGGCATTTCCTACATAACCAGTTTAGCAGTGTCGTGCCCGTCTACTGCAAATATAGCGTCCTATCAAAATATCGTGTTGGAGCAATACAAGACACGGAAACTGGTGGAAGCGGCAGCAAATTTCCTGAATAACAAAACCGACCAGGCTGCAGACGACATGTACCGCGTTTATGTTGAGATGCAGGAAGTCGGTCTGAAAAAAGAACGAAGCAAACGGGAAACGCTGATAGAAATCTACAACGAGATGAATGAAGACCATGGCGAACTAACCGGAATTGATACGGGGTTTAAAGATTTAAACGACATGACTGGTGGACTGAATGGTGGTGACTTAATCATTGTGGCGGCCAGGCCTTCCATGGGGAAGACAGCCTTTGCCTTAAATTTGGCGATGAAATGCTGCGCGACCGGCGGAGTTGCCGATGTATTTTCTCTGGAGATGCCGGAAAAGCAACTGACACAGCGCATGTTAAGCGCCATCGGAAATATCCATGGCGCCAAATGGAGAAACCCGTATCGGACATTTTCTGACGATGATCGTGATAGGGCCATAAAAGCGATCGGGATATATGATAAGTGGCTCATGAACATCCATGACGAATCCACACAAACCGTCGCAGAGATAAGGGCGGCCGTCAGAAAAACGCAGCGAAAACATCCGGATCAAAAACACATTGTTGTAATTGACTACCTACAGCTAATTACGACACTTGGAAAATTCGACCGACACGACCTGGCGATTGGAAGCATTACTCGAGAGTTAAAGCAAATGGCTCGGCAATTTGATGTGCCTGTGGTGCTCTTATCGCAGCTCTCCCGGGGCGTTGAGCAAAGGCAGGACAAACACCCTATGATGAGTGATTTACGCGATTCTGGGAGCATTGAGCAGGATGCAGACATGATTATGTTCTTGTATCGCGAAGATTACTATGAACGCGATACAGACGCAAAGAACATTGTTGAAATCAATATTGCGAAGCAACGAAACGGCCCTGTCGGCACGGTACAGCTGGCATTCGTGAAAGAATATAGCAAGTTCTTGCCACTAGAAAGGAGATATGAAGAATGAGCGGACAAGCCGTTTTTGAACAGATGAAGGCTTATTACCTTAAGGAAATATACAAGCGGGAAATCGTTTCGAAATATGATGTTGATTCCGTAATTTACGGACTGCTGATGTTTAATCAATACCTTGATGATCACAGAAAGGAAGTAGGATGAAACCATGACAAATGCCACAATATCCGAGTTAAAGCGGAGCCACCTACTCCGCCAACTCGAAAAAGCAAATATTCGTGAATTCGCAGGTAAATCAATTCAAGAATTATCATATCACGACCTAGTGTACGCTTTGACCATGCAAAAAATACAAAATCAATGAGGTGATGGAAATGTTGGTGAATGGAATAAATACCTATCCAGAAATGAACGAAACAATCAAGGACCTTTTGAAGATGTCCAGTGAAAATAAAGATCAGTATATTTTGGCGCGTATTTTAGAACTTGAGGAAAAAGTTAACCGTTATGAAAAAGCTCTGAAACTTTATGCGGATGAAAATAATTGTGATGAATATCCAGTCCATGAGGATTATGTAATTAACTTTCGTAAAGATGGAGATTCTGGTGAAATAGCAAAAGAAGCATTGGAGGAAATGAACCTACAAAAATTATTTGAAGCACAAAAGAAACTAGATGAACACATTGAAAAAGAGCATCCAAGACAAGAGGGAGAAGATCGGCTGGCGAAGAAGATATTGGCGCTGCAAGTGGAATTAGGCGAATTAGCACAGGAATGGCGCGGGTTTAAGTATTGGAGACATGACCAAGAGCCGAGATTTGGCGGTTATTGTGGTTGTGATGATGGCTATGTAGATATTTATTTGGGCCATGGAGAAGTTGGACAAAAGTTATGTCCACAATGTGAAGGTGAGGGAACTTTGCCTAATCGGGTTTTAGAAGAATACGTGGATTGCCTGCATTTCATCTTATCCATCGCCATTGAATTAGGGTATAAAGCCGAGGATTTATACGTCTGGGATGGGGAATTGGAAGGCGAAACAGTGGATGTTTTTATAGAACTGATGTATTGGACTAGCCGAATTAGTTCTAACGATAAATTTAAGAGAAGAGCAGCGTTTAGAACGGTATGCTATATCTTTTTCAATTTGGGTGAACGTCTTGGATTCACCTGGGACCAAATCGAAGAAGCGTACATGAAAAAGAATGCGGAAAATCACGAACGGCAGGAAACTGGATATTGAGGTGATGTCATGTGACACGCACCGAAAAACACATCATCAATCAGCAGATTGGTAGATTGCTAGATATGCAATGCCGGAAATGTCCAAACAATAATTTGGATCACGCTGTTGCCTGCACTGACTGTAAGGTATATGCGGAACTCCGTGAGCTTGGGAATAGGCTGGACCCAACAGCTAAAAACCACAAGCCAGCAAGAAAACAGTTTGATTTCAAAGGCCTTAGCATCCCAATATATGTTTATTACCGAAATCTAGGATTAAGGGATTTTGAAATAGCCACGGAAGTTGGATTATCTCTTTGGACATTGAGAATGTGGAAACTTCAGCATAAGCAGGAATTGGACAAGCTGTTTGCTGACGGCGTTATTAAGAAATACAACAGGAAACAGAAGGCAAAGGATGAAGCTAATGGAACGGATGACAGCAGCGGAATTTCGACGGCTAAACCGCAAGCGTAAGCCAAATAAGTACCGCAATAAGAAAACAAAAGTTGATGGCGTATGGTTCGATTCACTTGCCGAAGCTACTTACTACAGACAGCTGAAATGGCTTAAACAAGCGAAGCAGATCAAGGACTTTAAGATACAACCAAGATACTTACTTCAAGAACAATTCATAAAGAACGGAAAGACATACCGAAAGATAGAATATGTGGCTGACTTTGAGGTCATTAAGAACGATGGAACGGTGGAAGTGATCGACATTAAAGGTGCTCCGTTGACGGCTGTATTTAAGCTTAAACGCAAGCTATTTGAGTATAAGTATGATGTCTCCATCAGGCTTCTAAAATACGAAAATGGACAGTTTGTAGAACTAAAGGAGTGATACAGTGAACGTATACGACTACTACATCACGCCGGAAGAATACGAGATCGCGGCGAAGAATGGGATTTGCCGCAAAACTTTAGAAAAAAGGATTCGCGAGCTTGGATGGGATAAAGAAAGAGCTATTTCAGAAAAGCCACGAAAGAAGTCGTCGATTAAGAAACTGGCTGAAATCGCTAAAAAAAATGGGATAAATTACCATACATTCCATTATCGTATCAGAAATGGATGGGAAATAGAACGCGCAGTTTCTGCACCACTTGTAGATAAGAAAAAGCTTGCTGCTCATGCTTCAGAGTCTAAAAGAAAATATCCTAAAGATGTAGTGGAGATGGCAAGGAAAAACGGCATTTCTTATACCTGCTTTGTGAAGCGCGTTTACAATGGAATGGACTTGATAGAAGCGGCAACCAAGCCGACAATGACGCCGCACGAAAGGGCATTAAAAGCAAAGGTATCAATCCAAAGGTTGTTTTTAAGGAAAACAATTTAAAGCACGAGAAACGTAACATAGAAAAAATATGAGCTCTGGGAGTGATATAAATGACTGCAACATACGTACATGATCCTGAGGACAGATACAATCTCCGAACCAGCACCGGATGGAGAGCCAAACGCCCCGGCAAGGTTACAATCTGGTATCTAACTCCGGAACAGCTGGAACGAGTAAGACGCGGTGAGCGCACGACCGATGTGATTGGAAATGACAAGAAGGGTCACTGAACATCGGGCCATATCTCATGACCGGGAAGAATTAATGGTCATCACGGTTTTTGAAGAAGGCCTAAACAAGGAACAGGTGCGTAAGGAAAGTATCTTTAGCAAGAGACACGGTGTCCTTGTTGGCAAGAACGGCAAATATGACTGGAAGTGAATGCAATGAACCAATCTGATCGTGAAATGATGATCGAATGGCTGTGGTTGGTGACGGGCTATAGCAGGGAGTATTGGGAAAAATGTTCGGACGAGCAACTAGCGAAAGAATATGAAGATCATATGAGCTGGAAATAAAAAAACCGGGTTCCCCCGGCTGGTAAATTAGTGGACACCTATATTTTACCATAGGGGGAATCCTGATGGCAGTGAATGTCGAAAAAATGACAGCGGAAGTCGATCTGATGGAGAACTCATTGTATGTCGTCAAAGACGGTCAAATCACAAAAATTGAAGCCCATCAAACGGGCTTTGGAGAATATACAGCGGTTTGGAAAGATGGGAAGGTTTTAGACGTGATAAAGAGTGAGAGGGTGAGGGAATGAAGCGAAAAGTAGCTTCAAGAAAATTAAAGAGGAAATGCCTCAGTTGCGGATGTAACTTCAAAAAAGGTGATGTTTATTACATTGATCGTAAAGTTTTTGCGTATTTAGATGGCGTTTTTGCTGATGAATATACCTACTGCGCTAAATGTAAATACAAACTCGAAGAACATTTTCGCAGATTTGAACGATTCAAACCACATTGCCATCATCCAATTATAAATACAGTTTGGACACCTATTTCCGGCGAAGAATGGAGATATGAGCCCGACCATGATGAATGCTTAATATGTGGAGCGTGGTTGTAATGAGAGAGATTAAGGAGGGGTCGAGATGGAAAATTTGCGATTTAAGTTTCGGGCATGGGATGAGGAATTAGAAAGAATGTTTTATAGCACTACTGAACAATTCGATGATTCTTTGTCATTTCGATTTAAACATTTTGAGACTGATGATCCGGTCTATATGCAATATACAGGCCTGCGTGACAAGAACGGACGTGAAATTTATGAGGGAGATGTCGTTAAGGCTGTAAGTCAAGGTTCACATGCAGTATGCACCGTCAAATGGGGACAAGGGAGAGTAGGATTCTTTCTCCACGCTCCAGGAATATGTTGGAACTTGTCAGGTGGTGGCAAAGATTACGATCAAGAAACAGTAGAAGTTATCGGAAACATATACGAAAATCCGGAACTAGTGAAATAAAAAAACCGGGTTCCCCCTGCGTGGTAAAGGTTGGTTACCTATATTTTACCATAGGGGGTGAACCCATTGGAAGATAAAATCATGACAGCTGAAATAGATTTAATGGAGACGGCCGTGTATATCGTCCAGGATGGGCATCTGACCAAAGTGACCCCAAAACCGTATGGCCAGGATATCTTGATCTGGCAGAACGGCAAGGTTTTTGATATAGAACGGATCGACCGTAAGAGGCTGATTGGGCAGGATGTCATATAGGGTGGGGGTGAAACACGTGAAACCAAAGGTGCGGCAAAAGGGCGAAAAATTTCGCCCGATTGTAACAGTACTGAAGGTAAAGCGAGGTCTGCCAACAAAAATTATGGTGAGCGGGCAACAATTTTGCTGATGCCAGCAAAAAGCATATTTAGTACAAAAAAAATGCATATTAGAACCAGCAAAATACTTCCCTAGAGATTGGAAAATAATTGTGGGTGAAAACGTGCTATTAAATAGAGTTGCTTGTGAGAAGTGCAAAGAAAAATTTAATACGTAGTACGGGCATGATCCACAAAAAATCGAGAGGAGCAAGACTATGGAACCAAGATTTCTAGCTTGGGATTGGGATGGTGGAGTGTTTAAAAAAATCCCTTCAAACGATCCCGTTGAAGCAATCTACATGGCTTGGAATTATGAATTTGATGTTTTCAGAGCAGATGACAAAAAGCTAATTTTTAGCGGTCAGGAAGATGATGAGGGAAATTCCCTGATGCTTGAACCATATGGTCTTAGATTGATTGATTATAAGGGGAAAAGAAGACTGCAAAATATTAAGACAGGAGAAGTCTATAAAGCGAGTTGGGATGAATGAACTGTTATTTCGGAGGAGCACTATTCGGCCTGTCACTTGGCCGAGTGATATGGAAAAAATGAAATATACATTTGGAAAAAGACATTGGAGAAATCCAGATAGCAAATATGGATATGGGGACCCAATGCAATTAGATAAGGATGTTATGGACAGTATTATGAAATCTCGTAAACGTGGAAATGAAATAAAGGAAATATTGGTTGCTGAGATAAATAAAGATCCGGCCAGACAGCGGGAAACATACGAGTTGATCATAAAGTCGTTGATTGAAATTAAGACAGAACTGAAACTTTAATATGCTACCGGAACAACCGGGGCACTGATTAATCGCTTTTACAAGGCGGTTATTCGGTGCCCGAACAAACTTGAAAGGAGGCAAGAACATTAACGAAATAATGGAAGATGTCATCGCCAGTATGAAAAATTGCTGGCATGGTCGGAATTCTCCGAAAGCATTGACGAGTGCAATAAATGAAGTTAAGAAGCTGGCAAACCTGGACAAACAGACAACGATGTTGTTTTTGAGTCGTAAACCACTGGATGACATAGACGAATGGAATTGCTATGCAGCGGCATGGCGGACGATAGAAAGATCAATGGAATATCAGTTTAAAAATGGCGATCAAATCGAGTTTTGTGGAAAAGTTCATACAATCATTCAAATAGATTTGGATGGTAGAACGGCAAAGCTTGATGACAAAAGCATTGTTCCTTTGGCAGCATTGAAAACTCATGAAATCTATGAACAACTATCATTTTTCTAATGGTGAGTATAGGAGCGTTTCTGATAATGATTGAGGTTGGATTGATTTTACTTGGAGTCTGTTTTGGTTTATCACTCGGCGCGGTGCTTTGGAAGAAATGAGAAGGAGATGCAAATATGCCGACACACTTGATATATAAGGCATGGCAGAATACAAAAGATGAAAACGGCGTGATTATGCAAAATACAAAGGATGCGAAGGGCAATGAAATCGTAAGGCAAATCAAGTTTGAAGATCCAATGAAGCAAAAGGATATGGAACCGCATGAAGGGCACTGCTTTTTGTGTGGTGAACCGATGACACACGGCATAAAGCTGAAAAAGATATTTTCAAACGTATTTACAGACTGGAATATTGCCAAATGCCGGGGTGAAACACATGTATGCCCGGCATGCTGCTTTTCTATTCTGACTACAAAAGGCAGGTATGGATTACGGACTTTCTCGAATGTGGCCAATGAAGAACGGCTCTGGTTACCAAACAGGATGGAAATGCGTGAATTCCTGATGCACCCGCCTGACCCGCCATTTGTGATTAACCTGGCGGTGTCGCAAAAGAAGCATATTGCATTTAAAGGGGAGGTGAACTATTCAAGAGATATATTCACTGTGATGTATGAAGAAATGCCTGTACTGATTGATAGAAAAGAGTTTACAAGGTTATTAGAACTTGTAGAACATTTCTTATATGGATTCACGAAAACTGAAATTATAACTGGTGACTACAATCAAAAAAGAATTTTGGATTTTGGTATAGAAGCATGGGAAGCATTTGAGGAAAGGGTGAAACCGTATCGGGGTAATCCACTACTAGATGTGGTTATGTTTGTTGCACAAAAAGTTGAAAGCGAGGAGGAATTACAATGTTTTATGGTTTCAGAACTAAAGATGAAAATGCAGGAGCTGCAGCCTTACTCGTCTATGCCGTCTATCGTAGCCGGAACCGGAAAAGAGGGCCAAGTGGGGTCGACATGTGGGGGCAAATCGAACGCTTCACCAAAGTTTCCGCGAAGCGAGCAATTAGCATTGGATCTTTTTTAGAAACATTTAAGCGCAAAATGGCGTGTGAAACGATTAACCCGAAATGGTGTGACAGTGGCAGCAAGGTCATGACTGCCATACAGGACGAGCTTGGGAACATCATCGTAACTGGAAATGAAGCAAACGGAACGAACCGGCAGTTTTTGACTGAGGTCATGGAAAGTGGGAAAGATCAGGATATCCTGTATGAATTGTACAAAGAAACGGCCCGAGTGATCATGCTGGTGCGTGATCGACTTGAAAGGGAGAAACCAATTGAACACAAATTAGAAGAAATTATCGAAAACGAGGGGGAAAACTAAGATGAACCATTACAGAATTGAAACCATTTATACACTACTGCAACCGTTAAGCCATATCGGAGAAAGCGAATCGACGCAAAGTTTTTTGAACACAACTACGGTCGTGAATGACGGCGTCCCGGAAGAAGTGTTCGTTTATACGGGAAACGCCCTGCGTGGCATGTTACGCGATTGTGGGGCGCGTTACCTGCTCAATAAGCTGGATATTCGAGTGCCGTTAAAAGCATTCCACTTGTTATTCAGTGGAGGCTCAATCGGCGGAGCACAGTCGTTAGATATTGACCAAGCAAGGGTGATTCGTAAAGCACTGCCATTTGTATCACTATTTGGCGGCGGTGTTGGAAATCAAATTTTAGATGGAAAGCTGAAACAAACTTTTGTTTATCCAATATGCAGAGAGACAAATAATATCATTCCGAGCTATATTGAAAAGTCTGACTATAGTTGGAGGCATTTTACAAATGTGATTGAGTTTTCGAGGAAAGATGATGAAAAGAACGTGAACCTTGCAGAACAATTTTTGATCAATAATGAGGAAATACAGCTGATCGAAGGCGAAAACAAAAAGAAGAAAGAAAAAGACGGACCGGCAACTCAAATGCGATACGGAGTTGAATATTTAGCGGCCGGTACGAAACTCTGGCACCGTTGGGATATCATCTGTAATGAACTGGAACTCGGGGCGTTTGTTTCCTGTCTGCATGAATGGCAAAAGCAGCCTTATCTCGGCGGGATGAGCGGTAAGGGCTTTGGATTGGTCGCTGCTGAGATGGACCTGGTAAAAGAGGATGGACGCGAATCATTCGCGCAAATCGGACAAGAGTTTATCAAACTGGGAACGACCGCAGAGCAGGCGAAAAAAGCATATGATGAACATCTGAAAGAAATGTATGACAGTTATCTGATTGATAACAAGGAGGAATTCACCAAACTTTTGGCAGGTGAGGTGAAATGAAAAACCTGAAGATCACGGCCCGTCTTTTGGACGGGCGCGTGAACTCTAACGATGGCATTTTTAATTTGGACAGTATCCTTGCTTATGCGTGGATGCTCGAAAACTACCCGGATGACCTGCAGAATAACAATTTGCGGCCAGATAACCTGATTGAACCTGAATTGCCACTGGCAAAAGATGAAAACGGCCGGTGGAAGACGTCTGTTGGCTTTTATGTACAACATGCTGAAATAGTGGAGCATTGGCATAAAAAAATAAATGACTTTGATGCGGCTTATTATGTTGATTTTGGAGGAAAACGAGGCAAGATAAACGGAACATCCGGGGAGTTTAAAGCCTATCGGATGCCACAGCTGATACGTATCATAAGCGATATTGAATTTTACGCAGTCGGAGATCCTGATGAAATCAAGCGGCTGCTTAGATATGTTACGAATATTGGCAAGAAAGCATCGCAGGGATATGGATATGTGCGAGAATGGGAGATTGAAGAAGTAGAAAATGACTATACAGATATTGGGCCCTATGGAATCATGCGGGTACGTCCATTTACAGGCGAATTTCCGGATGATGGGCAATCCTATCAGATTAAGAAAATGCGTTTAAAACCGCCATATCATTTACACGTCGATCGTGTACCATGCATAATCCCGAATGTAAGGAGAGATCATCTTGCTTAAAGTCAGACTGCCTATAGAATTTGATGATGGGAAAGCTATGTATGATGCTGTGCTGGCGATCATACATAAACAGTCGCCGGTGCTTGCGAAAATGATCCATGATAATCGTGAATACAATCCGTTCAGCGTTGAGCTTCCAAACATGGTTAACGTGCTTGGATTAGAAATTGAACCATTTTTTAGAAATCTGAATGGTATCGAAATTTTGCGTGATGTTTCATATAAAGATTTGTTAAATAAGAAATATGACAATATGACAATTTTCGTACAGTTTAACAATACGACGTTTTCCCGAAAAGGATATGATACACCGATCCCAGATCCAAATCATATTTTACAGAGTTTGAAAGACAGGTGGAACCAGCTTTTTCCAGATAAAATCGATATTAAAATCCCTTTTCACGGCGAAAATACCAGGGAATATACGGTGATCAAGTTTATTAATATCCATTCTACCACGGTTCGTGTTAGTGATTATCGTCCTTACACGGCATTTTACGGAAAGGTAAGATTTAAATTTTACGGTGATGCTGACTATGTACAGAAAGCAAACGTCCTTTTCCGGTTTGCAGAATTTTCCGGGGTGGGAATAAAACGGCAAATGGGTATGGGTGTCACGAAAATTTTAGCAGAGGGGGACATGAAAATTGGAGATGACGGAAGCAGAACGGGAAACTTACATGCTGCATGCAATGCTACCGGGATTTAAAAGAAAAGTGTCGAAAAGTTTAGAAATTATTAGACAAGCGCTTGCAATAGAAGGCGTTAAGTGGTCCGCGTCCGTTAGTTTTGGTAAAGATAGCCTTGTAATGCTCGATTTGATAAGTCAAGTGATGGACGAAATACCCGTTTATTTCATGGACAGCGATTATAAACTCCCAGAAATATATGAAACTATTGAAAAAGCACATGAAAAATATAAAATAAATATAAGTAGGTCATTTTTTGCGGACCGAAGGCCGATGAAAGAAGTCTGGGACAAGTTTGGAATACCTGGCATTAACAGGACTACGAACATGCAAAATAAGGCCTTGAAAGTATTGAAGAAAGATGTTTCAGACCGTTGGGCAAAAGAACATGGCTATAACGGAATCTTTTGGGGTATCCGCAAACAAGAATCAGCTCAAAGGAAATGGATGGTCACATCTTTTGGTGTGACATTTGAGAACAAGCAGGGATTTTACCGATGTGCGCCCCTTGCCTACTGGGATGCAAAAGACGTATGGGCTTATATCGTATCTCGAAATTTGGATTATCCTAAATTATATGATTATCAAAAATACCAAACACGCGACTGGATCCGTAACACTGGTTGGGCGACGACAGACGGGGCTGAACGTGGCCGTATTATCTGGTTGCGGGAATTCTATCCAAACTATTACGATGAGTTGCGGTGGATGCTACCGAAAATAGATGAATATGTCTGAGGGAAGAACGGCAAGGTGCTGGACATAGATAGAAGCCAGCGATTGAGGATTGAAGGACAGGAGGTTATTTGATAGTAGAAACCTATTCGTTAGTCGGGAATTTACGACTTTGGAGTGTTACACCAAATGTAAGTAGCGTTCTGTTTAATAGATAGACGTGAAAGCAGACACGATGAAGAAGTAAGGAAACATAAAAGTTGTAAAAAAATTATAACTTTTTATAAGTTTTCTGTAACGGTATGAGCAAAAATATATATCTATGTGGTGAATGTAAAAAAGATTTTTATGATTTTGCTTAGTTCGCATTCCGTAGAAACAATTAAATAAATAAGTCCTTACGGAAGAACCGACGGACACTAAATGATGCATAAGCGTTGTTTGGTGTCCTTTTTTATTTGTCAGAAAGGAGATGATGAAATGACTAAAACATCGAAAAAAGACCACCGTATGAAGGCGAGAAAGGGCAAATCAGAGCACTTTACAAGACGTGAGATAGAAGAGCTTATGGGGATTAATCGACCTGTATATGAGCGCCGTAGAGGGGCAATCAAACGAAAAAATTAGTTCGGGGTGATTGATATGAACAAAAAAGAGATTGCTAGTATCTTACGTGACTATCACTGGATGATAAATGAAATCAAACGGCAGCGCAAAATGCTGGAAAATGAGGTTAGAAGCAGTATGACATCTCAATATGGTGAAGAAGCTGCCATGCCAAAACCAAAAGGAACAAATAGCGACCCAGTTTATCGAGAAATCCTACGCCGTGAGAAAACACATCAATGGATTAACCGGCTTCAGAAGAAAGTGCTATTTATTCAAGAACATGTAGACTGTGTGCGAGGAGAACGCGAACGTGCCGTGCTGGAGTGCCTGCTGGACGGTATGAGTGTCATTGCCATCAGCCGGCATATGGGACTGTCCGAACGAAATATCCGCCTTATACGGGAAAATATTGTTGATGCTATGTACGAAAATGCCGGAAATGCCGGTTTTGCCGGAAATGCCGGTTTTGCCGGATAGATGCGCCGTAATAAAAAATATGTGTAAAATGGAAGGCAGGACCGGAGAGGAAAAATCCGGGGCGTGAGAAATTTCACAAAAACCACAATTCACCTTGCGGTGATTAATTCAGGGTTAGGGGTTATCCAGGACGAGCTTCTTAATTCGAGACGGGGTAGCAGAAATACGGGCCCGGGTGAAAACCTTGTCGATTTTGAGGCTTATTTTATTGCAGGAATTTGCCTTCTTTTGTCGAAGTTATTGACGAAGGGAGGCAAATGAAATGAAGGTTTATGAACTAATCAAGGAATTAGAAAACTATCCACATCAAGATGCAGAGATTGGCGTGAATTTCCAAATAACATTAACACAATCTGATAAAATAATTTCCAATATCACTAAAGTAAACGGCATCTTGAAACCTTTAAACAAAAATGATAATACGACGGTATTATTAGACACAGAAGAAATCAGAGAAAACATTTAAGCATCCTTCGGGGTGCTTTTTATTTTGCTCCAAAACAAACACAAATAGTCGGAGGTGGCAGGTGATGTAGCAGGTGACGGACAAATACATTCAAGCTGAAAAAGATTATGTCAAAGGCATGAAATACAAGGACATTGCTGAAAAATATGGCGTGTCTTTAAATACGGTCAAGTCATGGAAAAAGCGTTATGGTTGGACGCGTGAAAAGGGTGCACACAAAGAAAAAAGTGTGCACACAAAAAATAAAAGGGGCGCACCTGTCGGGAATATAAATGCAAAAGGAAATAAAGGCGGTGCGGCTCCAAAAGGAAACCAAAACGCTGTCACTCACGGTTTCTTCTCCAAATATCTGCCACAGGAATCACTGGACATTCTGGAAGAGATTCAAGAGCGTTCTCCCGTCGACATGCTCTGGGATCAGATAATGATTCAGTATGCTGCTATTATACGAGCGCAGAAAATAATGTTCGTTGAATCAAAAGATGAAATGATCAAGGAGATTAAGAAAACCAAGTCAGATATCGGGGAGAATTACGAGACGAACGAAGAAGAGTGGGAATTTCAATTCGCTTGGGATCGCCAGGCGACTTTTCTTAACGCCCAATCTCGGGCCATGTCAGAACTGCGAAGCTTGATCAAGCAGTTTAATGAACTGGCACACGAAGATGACGAGCGTAGGTTGAAACTAAAACAAATGCAGAATGCCATTGAGAAAACGAAAGCTGAAACCGAACTGGCACAGGAACGGGTCAAGCTGCTTAAAGGAGAAAAGAAAGATACTTCGTTGTTGGATGCGCTTATTCAAGTGGTGAACGAAGATGGAGATTAGGTTTTCCGAGAAGCAAAAGAAAATCATTCGGGCTCCATTTGATGTGACACTCGAGGTAAATGAAGGGACTCCGAGATCGGGGAAGACGACTGCAGGCCATTTTCGCTATGCCTACTATCTTGCGAATACGCCTGACCAAAACCATCTGATTACTGCTTATAATCAGGAACAAGCATTTCGTCTGTTCATTGACGGAGATGGAACAGGCCTGATGCACATTTTTGGCAATTTGGCTGAAATTAAGCATGACGAATTAGGCGATCATTTGCTTATCCATACGCCAACAGGAGTGAAAAAGGTTTACTACAAAGGCGGTGGCAAAGCAAATAGTGTCGGAGCCATTACCGGTATGTCACTGGGATCAGTTGTTTTTTGTGAAATCAATTTGCTCCACATGGACATGATACAGGAATGTTTCCGCCGGACGTTCGCGGCAAAGATGCGTTATCATCTGGCAGACTTAAACCCACCGGCGCCAAATCATCCGGTGATCAAAGAAGTGTTTGATGTACAAAAAACACGATGGACACATTGGACGATAAATGACAATCCGATATTCACCGAAGCGCGGAAACGGGAGATTTACGACACGCTGAAAAACAGTCCGTATCTGCTGGACCGTGACTGGTATGGGAAACGTGTATTGCCGGAAGGCGTCATATACAGCATGTTCGACATGGAGAAGAACGTCACACAAACATTGCTGGGCAAACCATATGAAATGTATTTTGTTGCTGACGGTGGGCAGAGTGACGCAACATCTTGCAGCTGCAATATTGTCACGCGGTATAACGGAACATTTCGGCTGAACCGTGTGGCCCATTACTACCATTCCGGAAAAGAAACCGGCCAGGTGAAGGCCATGTCCGTTTATGCTAAGGAAATTAAAGAGTTTATCCAATGGTGCGTAGATAAATATCAAATGCGATATACCGAGTGCTTTGTGGACCCGGCCTGTAAGTCTTTACGGGAAGAATTGCATCTGCTCGGTATTTATACACGGGGCGCAGATAATAATGCTCATGATATCAAAGGTAGCAGCAAAGGAATCGAAGTAGGCATTGAGAGAACGCAAAACGCTATGTCAAACGGTCAGTTTTTCCTTGTTGAAAACGAAAAATACGATCACTACAATTTCATAAAAGAGATCGGCATGTATTCGAGAGATGCAAACGGAAAGCCGATAGATGATTTTAACCACGCCATGGACGAACTGCGCTATGGCGTCAACTATTTTTATAAGCGATACAAAGGACTTTAAATACTAAGGCGGTGATGCCATGTTTCAAAACATCTTAGCACGCCTGAAAGGACTGTTTGCAAAAATGGGCCTGATCAAAGAAATCAGCAATGTTTCACAACTGGCTGCCGTCCAGGAATCAGAGCGGCAATACAACCGAATAGAGATATGGAGATACCTTTATCACGGCCATTTGGCGCAATACTATGGCGTTCCGTTTCATGAAACCCATTGGACAAGTGTGGACGGTGTTAGGCATAAACGGCGCCGGGCAACGATGGGTATGCCGAAGGTTGTCAGTCAGGAAATGGCAAAACTGGTTTTTAATGAGAAATGCGTGATTAACATTTCGTGCGAAGGCAATGAGGCAGTTGAGGAAATGCTGCAGGATATCTTGAAACGCAGCCATTTCCACAAGCTGTTTCAGGACAAGCTCGAGGCCATGTTCGCGATGGGTGGACTCGTAATCAAGCCTTATTACAAAGACGATGGTCTGCACTTTTCTTTTGTGACAGCCGACTGTTTCTTGCCTGTCCAAAGCACCAATGACCACATCGAGGCTGGAGTATTCCTCAACGTGACACGCCGCGGAAAGAAATTCTACACGCTGCTGGAATGGCATACGTGGGATGACGACGGAACGTACGTGATCACGAATGAACTGTATGAAAGCGACACAGAAGGCGCGCTCGGCCATAAGGTGCCATTGACAATCCTCTACCCGGATATTGAGCCGGAAACACGAATTGACGGGCTTACGCATCCGTTGTTCGTGTATATCAAGCCGAATCTAGCAAACAACTTTGAACTGGATTCGCCACTCGGCATTTCCATTTTTGCCAATGCGATAGACACGCTGAAATCCATTGACGTGGCCTTTGACAGCTTCCAACGTGAATTTATCCTTGGCAAAAAGCGCATCATGGTACCACAACAGGCTTTGCGTACGGTTGTCGATCCGTCCACAGGTGAAGTTCGGCGCTACTTTGATGTAGAGGACGAAGTGTTCAAGGCTTACGCCGACACAGACAATGAGGACAAAATTCAGGACATTTCCGTTGAATTGCGTGTACAAGAACACATTGACGCCATTAACGCACTGCTAAACATTCTAGCTTCACAGATCGGCTTTTCGGCCGGCACGTTTGCTTTTACAGGCGGCGCAAGCGTTCAAACCGCAACGCAAGTCATCAGCGAGAACAGCCAAACATTTCGAACAAAGAACTCTCATGAAACCGTTATTGAGGCTGGTCTGAAAGAACTAATTCATGTCATGGCCGAAATGTTGGTACTTTACGGCGAGTTAGACAGCATACCAGAAATCGATGTGACGGTTGACTTTGACGACTCCATTGCTGAGGACCGCATCCAGAACGCGAATTTCTACATGACACTAGTCGCAGCCGAACTCATGCCAAAAGTTGAAGCCATTCAACGCATATTTGATTTAACAGAGGAGCAGGCACAAGAGTGGCTGGACAGAATCAAACAGGAAAATAGTCAGCCGGTGCCACAGATGATGGATAGCTTTTTGAGCACGGCTGAAACAAGTATCCGAAACGTAAACAGGACGGGGAGATAATCTATGCTAACCCCAAACCAACTGGAACAGCTGGCAAAGCCCCTGATTGACATTTACGGTCAACTGGAATCAGACATCATCAAAGCCATCGTGAAGCGTCTGGAGACAAAACAGGACGTGAAAAAAGACAATGTACTGCAATGGCAGTTCGAGAAGCTACGGCAGCTTGGTGACTTGAATAAAGATGTAATCAAACTTATTGCCATGATGTCCGGGAAAACGGAAAAGGAACTTGATACACTGATAAAAGAGAGCATGAAACAAAGCGTGCAGCCGATGGATGATTGGTTGAGCGGACTGGCGGCAGACGGGAAGGTTGACCAGGCACCGCCGCTTGACCAGGACACGCGCATTTTCAATACGCTACTGACGTTTCAAAATCAAGCGAAACAAACGCTGAACTTAACAAATTCTACTATCCTAGCGAACAGCCATCAAGTTTATCGGGATATCATCTCACAGGCGACGGCAAGTGTTATGGCCGGGATGAAAACGCACCAACAGGCGGTGGCAGATACAGCGGCTAAATGGGCGGAGAAAGGCATTCCAGCGCTTGTCGATAGAAAAGGGAGACAATGGTCAATTGAGGGCTATATCCCAATGGTGATTAAATCCGTGGCGAATAATGTGGCAAATCAAACGCAATTCGACCGTATGGACAGCTACGGTGTGGACTTAATCGAAATCAGTAGCCATATCGGAGCTCGTCCGGGATGTGCTCCATATCAAGGCCGGATATTCGACCGTAACGGTAAAAGCAAAAAGTATCCATCATTGGAGAGTACGACATACGGACAGCCGGCCGGCATATTTGGAATTAACTGCCATCATCACCCATACCCGTACATCCCCGGTGTAAGCGTGAAGCGGTACGAACCGTACCCAAAAGAGGAAAACGACAAAGCCTATGAGCAAAGTCAGCAACAACGGAAGCTGGAACGGGATATCCGAAAAGCGAAGAACAAACTCAATGTCATGAAGAAACTTGGTAGAGAAGATGATATTGCAGCGGCCAGAAAGAAAGTACGCGAAAAGCAGGCAAACATGCGGGCGTTTATTAACGAAACCGGCATGACGCGGCGGTATGACCGGGAACAAATAGCGAAAGGATGACAAATAATGTCTAAATATCGTAAGAAGTCAGTTGTGATTGAAGCAGTGAAGTGGGCAGGTGAAAACTGGAAAGAAATTGACGAATTCATCACCACTTATCATGAAACCTATCCAAAAGATGGTGTAATTATGATCGATACTTTAGAAGGAACACATATAGCTAATGTTGGAGATTATATCATTAAGGGCGTGCAAGGTGAGTTCTACCCATGCAAGCCGGATATTTTCGAGCAATCCTACGAGACAACCGAATAGAAGGAGGTGATCCAACATCTCGGAGCCACGCCGTTATGTGGCATTTTAATCTAGGAGGGAATCGTATGATGAATGCACTAATTCCGGATTGTTGTGAACAATGTGAAGGAAAATACCCGGACGGAAGCTATGTCGTACCAAACAGCAATAATGTCCCGGGTAGAATAGGAAAACCGGCACAGGTTTTAGCCTGCTGCAATGGTTGCTTTTATATCCTTGATTTTGGAGACGGTAAAGGACCGTGTAAATGGTTCTGTGAAGATGAACTAGAACCTGTAAAAAATATGGGCAATTTGGTCACAATGAATAGCCAGATGAATTAATTAAATCGCCAATAGGCGGCTTTTTTATTGCCTAGAAAGGAGCGAAATACATGTTTAACCTTTTGCGATTAGACTTGCAATTTCATGCTGCGGACACCGGAGCAGACGGCGGCAGTGCACCGGGTGATACCGGGCAAGGGGGTGATCAACAAACACAGACGCAGCAAACCCAGCAGACACCATCGGCTCAACCACAGCAAACACAAACGCCGCCTGCACAGCCACCGCAGCCTGAGCCACCAAAAGTGGACACAAAGGAGATCCGCAACAAGGCTCAGGCAGACCTTTTGAAAAAGCTTGGCTTTGAAAATGTGGATGCCCTGCAGGAAGTGCTGACTAAGTACAAAGAGATTGAGGATTCGCAGAAGACCGAGTTTCAAAAGCAAGCTGAAAAGCTGCAGGAATTGGAAACGAATTTTTCGTCCGTCTCGGAAGAAAATGCCACTTTGAAAGCCCAGATCAGCGCCATGAAAGCAGGGGTGAAGGCGGATGCCGTGGAGGATGTTGTCGTACTCGCCAAACAGCTTATTTCTGATGATGTGGACATGGATGCCGCCATAAAGCAGGTGCTCGAAAAATACCCGCAATTTGGGCAAGAAGCACCGGCACAGCCGCAAGAAACACAACAACCTAAGCCACAGTTTACACAAGGCCAGCACAATCCCAGCCCACAGCAAACTGAGCTGGAAAAGTGGCTTGCGGCATTTAAAAAATAAAATTTTAGGAGAGTGATAGAGAATGGCATCAGTAAACTATGCCGAACTGTATTTACAGGCACTTCAACAAAGATTCGTTAATGCCCTTATGTTTAATGACCTTTACAATACGCCAAACAATGACAATATCAAATGGATTAATGCGAAAACCGTCCAAATCCCTCATATCGTAGTTGGCGGCTACACGGATGTTGACCGGGAAGTGGTCGGAAACTTCACGCGCCGGGCCGACAATGCATGGGAAAATAAAACACTGGAACATGACCGTGAATTCCGCACTCTCGTTGATCCATCAGATATCGACGAAGCGAATCTGGCGCTTAGCATTGCCAATATTACCAGAGTTTTCAACGATGAACAGAAAATACCTGAACTTGATAAGTATATGGCATCCAAGCTTTATACGGAATTCACAAACTATGGTGGCACTGCATTAACAGACGCAATTACGGAAGAAAACGTTTTGCAAATGTATGATGAACTGATGTATGAAATGGACGAAGCAGAAGTACCACAAAACGGGCGTATTCTGTATGTAACGCCTACTATTAGCAAACTGCTTAAAAATGCAGAAAAAATTACACGTTTTACGCAGGTTACGGATGGTTCCGGTGCTGTTAACCGTAATGTTCGTAGTTTGGATGAAGTTAAAATTGTAACGGTTCCGTCTTCCCGGATGAAAACTGTTTACAACTTCACGGATGGCGCGGTTGCGGATTCGTCGGCCCTGCAAATTAATATGATTTTGGTGCATCCGTTATCGGTCATCACGCCGATGAAATATGAATTCGTAAGCTTGAGTGAGCCGAGCGCAGTAACAGGCGGCAAATACCTGTACTACGAACGTGCTTACTGGGATGTATTCATCTTGGAGCAAAAAGCGCCGGGCGTTAAATTTGCCGTCACGCCAGCACAAACACAACAGGCATGATATTAATAAGAGGGGCTTAATGGCTCCTCTTTTACTGTAAAGGAGGTTTAGCAATGGCTGAAGTGAAAGTGAGAAAAGGGAATCGAGTCCTAAACGTGCCAGATACACGGCTGGATAGATTTCTACAGCAAGGTTATGACCAAATAGATGAAGCAGGAAATATCATTAAGCGGGCGACCGGCGGACGCATGGTATCACTTGCTGAATACAACAAGCTACTGGACCGTATTGCAGAATTGGAAGCAAATCAAAAGGGCTCAAAGTCCAAAAAGAGTGAATGACGATGAAATACATCGACAAGGACTTTTACACGAACGAATACGGCGGTACGCCAATCCAAGACGATAAATTTGAGCAGATAGCAAACGCGGCGGAACGTGCGATCGACCAAGCAACCTTTTTCCGCCTGAGCGAAAAGGATTTCGCAAAGTTCGTTCCGCGGATTCAATGGCTTGTAAAAATGGCAATATCCGCGCAGATGGAGTATTTTTATGAACTAGGCAGCCACACGGAAGCGGGCATGCAGACGGTACAAAGTGCATCAATCGGCGGGTTTAGCTTTACGAATCCGCAGAAGGACAATAAGAAAAACTTATTGCGGTCCGATGTTGCAATGGAATATCTTGCGCAAACAGGGCTGATGTACAACGGCGTGGACGTGCGTGAAACGTCGTTTATTCCCTTTGTGGGACCGTTCAGGGGTGATTACTATCTTTATTAGACCGATTCCACCTATTATGATGCCGCACACCGTACAGCTACATTCTTACACAGGTAGCAGCCGATATGGTGATTCATACGCGGATCCGGTCACGATCACACATGTTCGTGTTGTGCCAAAGTCTCAGCTAAAATTCGGAGCCAACGCTGAAACAATCGACTTTATATCTATGCTGTATATCGATGTAAACACGTCAAATCAAGTCGTGAATGGCATAGAACAGGATTTGAAAATTGTCCCGAAAGAAAAAGACAAGGTGACGTATGACGGCAAGGATTACATCATCAGTAACGCGAATGAGCTACTGGCCGGAAATGAAGTCCATCATTATGAGTGCGAACTGAACGGGATGTGAACAGAATGATTAGCGTACAAGTCGATATCGGGAATATCCCTAAAAAAATCGATAAAGCGATAGCATACGGGCTATACGTCACAAGCGAACAAGTGCGGAAAGATTGTAATTACTATATCCCAAAAGATCAAGGAACGTTGGAACGGTCATCTTTTCAGGCATCGGATTTGCAGCGTGGTGAAATTGTTTGGGATACGCCCTATGCGCGACGACTTTATTACCATCCAGAATACAATTTTTCTAAAGACAAAAACCCGCATGCTCGTGGCTTGTGGTTTGAAGAAGCAAAGGCAACACGTGGTAGTCAATGGAGAACCGTTGCACAGGAAGGAGTGAAACGGGGACTTGACAGAGAATAACGCAAACGAACTCGATTTTCAGGACTGTATGATTGACGCAATTGAAGCAAATTGCAATCTGTTTGCACCTATCGATGTTCCAATCATCAGGATCAACGAGGACGGCACAGGCAGTGGTATCGCCTTCATGTTAACACCGATTGGCGAGGAAACAAGATACATGGATGGTGGCCGTGACAGGATGTACGCTTTTCAAATTAGTGCTCGCAGCCCTGACCAGCTACAAGTTTTAAACACATTATTCAGTATCAATAGGTTCATAGATGGGCTAAAAAGCGGAGATATCCAAAGCAAAAATGGAACATTTGAGTTTATTAATGCCGTGGTGCGAAGCGTGCCGAATTTGGTGCAGGCCGACACTCACGGTTTTTTATATGTCTCAAATTTCGAAGCTGAACTTTTATTGAAGGAGTGATCTAAATGGCTTTTAATCTGAACTATAAGAACAAGTTCGAGATTGATACCAAAGGCAACCTGGATCCGAACCAAATCGACGGCGCAACTTTTGAACCATTGGCCGCCGGAATTTCAAGTGTAACACCATCACCGGGTGACACTACGGACAATACGGCCTATTACGATGGCGATGGCTTTGCCAACACAGATGTCACCGGGAAAAACTTTTCAATCGCATTCAGCGGCAACCGCGTAGAAGGGGATGCAGCCCAGGATTACGTTGCAAGCAAAGAATTCGCAATCGGCGACGACGTAAAAACATTACTTCGCTGGACCAAATCAGACGGCACAGTTTTAGTGGCGCAAATTACGATGAGCGCAATCACCACATCAGGTGGTAATGCAAACGCAAAACAAACATTTTCGTTCACGGCAAACATTAATGGCCTGCCAATAGTAACCGCGCCAACAGGCAGCGGAACAACAGAAACGACAGGGGCTTAATGAATAACACCATGGATGGCGATATTTCGCCATCCTATTTTTTAGCATAAAGGAGCATAAAGGGGAGAAATAATCATGATTAAAATTGACCTAAACGAAACAAAAAAAGATTTCAGAATAAAAGATAAAACATTCACCGCCAACTTTTCGGATGACACGTTGCGCCATTATTTCGAGATTGGCAAGGAAATAGACAAATTGGATAAGGATTTTGAAGAAAAATTTCCAGACATTGAGAATGAACGAGATTTTGGAAAAGTAGCACAGGCCGTTATTGAAGCATTGCCAGTCCGGGCGGAATCCTACCAAGAATTTTTTGATGAAACCTTTGGCGAAGGATCCGGGGCCGAAATTTACGAGATTTGTGGAGAAAGTACGCCAAACATGAAAAAAGTATTTGATGCAGTATGGAACGAGATTTTAAAACACATGGCGGGAATTGAAACGAAAGGAGAGACCACGGCCAAGAAATACATCAAGAATAAAAACATTCAAAGGCGATAGATAACCATGTTGAGCCTAAAACAGCCGTTAGAAAGCGAAATAGAAATAAATGGAAAAAGATATCAACTAGATTTATCTTTTGACAATGTTTTGCGGTGGTACGATTTGATGAATGACGACGAAGTAAACGAAATTGGAAAAATAAATTTTGCATACATGATGTTTGTCATTGATTGTCCAGACGTAGACATAGACACAAAAATTGCAACCGTAAAGGCCATTTCAGAATATATCCAAGGTGATGAAGAAACCGGAGAAAACGACGATTCAAACAATACAAAAGAGTATTTGAGCTTTGAAAAAGATGCAGATTATATCTTTGCATCATTCATGCAAGAATATGGGATTGACCTAATAGAGCAGCAGGGAAAGCTACGGTGGGAAAAATTTATTGCACTTTTTAACGGTATGAGATCCGAAACGAAAATTAATCAAATAATCGGGATCCGGGCCGCAGATTTGCCAACCGGTAACAGCCCGGCAGAAATTGCCGAGCGCAACCGACTAATTGAATTAAAAGACCTTTATGCACTAGATAAAGAAGCATCTGTATCATTGCAGGAAAAAGCAATGGACGATATGTTTGAACGACTAGTAAAAAGCGCACAGCAAAACAAGAAATGAAGGGGGTGAAATAGAAAAATGAGCGATGGGAAAGTTGTAATAGACGTAGTGCTAGACGATACAAAAGTAAAATCCGACGTCGACATTATAGAACGGCTGCTGCAGCATTTAGGCGAAAAGGCCGGCGATAACATGGACAAAAATTTTGCCAGCAATGCCAAAAAAATGGTGCAAGAAGCGGAAAAGGCCAGAAGTAATCTTGAAAAAGCATTCAACGAAAAAATAGAACAAAAAGTCGAAGTACGAGACAATGCCACCACAAAGGCAAAAAAAGTAGAAAACGACATAAAAGACGAATTCGATAAAAAAATCGAGCAAAAAATTGATGTAAAAGACGATGCCACCAAAAAAGCGGCGCAGGTGGAGCGGAACATAAAAAATAAAGCCGACAATCCATTTAATTTTAAATTGGAAATTGATAAAGACACCATCAGTAGCATAAAAAAAGCGTTTGATACCGTGGACAAAGAAGCCGACGAAGCCGCGCAGCATGTTTCTGTTTTCAAAGGAGCATTTGCCGGTACGTTTGCTGCGAACATTGTAACCGGGGCTCTTGAACATGCAAAAGAAGGATTTAAAAGCATGATAGAAGCCGGGATTGAATACAACGCAACGCAAGATAAAATGTTGGCAACCTGGAAAACACTGACAGGAAGCGCGACGCTTGGGAAACAAATGGTAGACATGGTAAACAAATTTCAAAGACAGACCGGCTATGCAACGGAAACACTGGACGAAATGGAACAAAAAATTTACCACATAAAATCAAGCGCATCCGAAACAGAAACCATGACAAAGGCATTTACAACATTAGGTGATGCCATGGGCCTTTCAAACGAACGACTGCTCGGCGTAACAGAGCAATTTTCGCAAATGATGGCAACCGGAAAAGCCTACACCGGAGATTTAAACATAATGACCAACGCATTCCCGGCATTTGGCGAAGCCCTGCAGGAAACGACTGGGAAGAGCATGGGCGAGTTGCGGAAATTGGCAAGTGAGGGCAAACTTT
This sequence comes from Weizmannia acidilactici, assembly GCF_008974225.1. Classification (NCBI taxonomy): domain Bacteria; kingdom Bacillati; phylum Bacillota; class Bacilli; order Caryophanales; family Bacillaceae; genus Heyndrickxia; species Weizmannia acidilactici. The sequence continues at coordinate 43,892 of NZ_BKZR01000015.1, forward strand.
CGGCAAAAACAGTAGAGGATACATTAATTGAAATGTCGCACAAGTATTCAGATGCAACAGAAAATGCAAACAGTACAACCCAAGGATTGTGGAGGTCCATAGAATCAAATTGGAGCCGATTGGCCGGGAAATTTGTACAGCCAATTTTTAATCTAAAAAAGAGCGGATTCAAGGATTTAGAAGATTGGTTGGCAAGTAGCAAAGCCGATGAATTTTTCACCAATATGGGTGAAAAAGTTGCAGCAGTCGTAAGCAAATTAACAGATATGATTGAGTTTGTGAAAGATAACAAAGACATGGTACTGGGATTTGCGAAGGCATTTGGAATTTTGACGGCGGAAATTTGGACCATCAAAAAGGTGGCCAGCGTAGTCGAAGTGATAAACACATTAAGGGGCGGCCTGGGTAATTTACGCCGGGATTATGCGCTGACGGCATCAGCAGCAACGGCAATGGGCGACGCGGAAGTGGCGGCATCCGAAAAAGCAGCAGCAGCAGGGTCCGCAACAAGTAGAGCCGGAACTTCGCTGAATAAATTCCGAGGCGTTTTGAACATTGCAGGCGCAGGATTAATCGCATTCGGCGGCAAATGGGGCATGATTGCTGGCATAGCAGCCAACTTTATCCCGGAAATTTTAAAAGCAGGAAGCGGCATTCTAAAATTTGGCGGACAAGCGCTCGGGGCCGTAAAAAATATGCGCTTTTTAGCCGGGGCTTTTGGCGATACCGGCGCTGCGATATTTGGATTAAGCAACCCAATTGGATGGATCATAACGGCGATTGCAGCCGTAGGAACCGGCTTTTATTATGCCTATAAATATATAAAACCATTCCGTGAAAGCATGAATGACCTGGGCGACGATTTAAAGGGCAATTTTACCCACGCCATGAACAAGGTAAAAGAATTTTTTGCAAACCCATTGGATTTGAAAATCAAATGGGATTCGAGCGTCAGCAAATCGGATCAGAAAGCAATCGACAGTTATACAAAGCTAGTCGATAAAGCACAAAACAAGCTAGAGGAACTGGTTATAACAGGTAAAAAGATCGGAAAGCAAGACGTTTCCGACCTGGTAAAGCCTTATGAACAAATGGCGAAGCAGATCACAAAGCATTTCGACGACGCAACAAAGAGCGCAAAGAAGAACCTTAAATATTTAGATGGTCTAAACAAAGATGAATATAACGACATTCTGAAAAAGACCACTAAAGCCAACAATCAAAACAAAAAACAAGTTCAAAAGATCACAAACGAAATAAAAGACATATACGAAAATGCAGCCAAACACCACCGAAGCCTGACGGAAGAAGAGCAGGAAAAGGTGAACAAACTGCAAAACAAAATGAACACATATGCCGCAAAAAGCGTTTCAAAATCTGCGAAAGAGCAAACAGAAATTCTGGGCAAATTGAGAGATCATGCCGGGAAACTTAGCGCACAACAAGCCGCAAAAATCGTCGCAAATGCCAAAAAGCAAGAAGAGCAAACAATCAAACACGCAAAAAATGAGTATAAAGAAGCAGTTGACCAGGCAGAAAAGAAATACAAAGGAACAAAAAATTGGGCTGACGAGCAGTATTATGTGAATGGATCGATTTCTAAAAAGGAATACGAAGACATAGTGAAAAACGCAAAGCGGCAAAAGGACCAAAGCATTCAGCACGCAAAAGACCAGCGTGACGCCGTAATCGCACACGCCAAAACACAGCAAAGAGAAACCGTCGACGCAGCCAAGAAACAAGCGGAAGGACACAGGGACGCAGTCGATTGGGAAACTGGAAAAGTATTAAGTAAGTATGATAAATTCCGGGCCAGCTTTGCACATGTAATAAACAGCATTACCGGCTTTTTTAATAAAATTTTCGATAAAATCGGTCTTGGAAAAATCAATATTCCACAATGGAAACCGGCCGGATATGCACGTGGCACAAGCGGCACAACAAAAGACGAAATCGCATTGACCGGTGAAGAAGGATTCGAATTGGCACACAGCCCAGGAATCGGCATATATATCGTCGGTAAATCTGGTCCGGAATTGCGATATTTGCCAAAAGGAACTTCCATTTTGCCACACGGACCGTCCATGCAACTATTAAATAAAATGGGCATAAAAGGATATGCAAGCGGAATCGGCGACTTTTTCACCGGATTATGGCACAAGGTAGAAAGCGGCGCAAAAACGGCGGTCGATACGATTTCAGATCCGGCAAAATTGATTTCGTACATCAAAGACAAGGTGGGCCTGAGCGAATTCCAAAACAGCTATACAGGAGCAATAAAGGAACTAGCGACAGGGCTTCCTAATGAACTATTCAAGGGCATTAAAAACAAATTGAAAGATGCATTTATCGTAAATCCAAGCGGATCCGGGGTGCAGCGATGGAAACCGGCGGTTGTAAGAGCGCTGGCCATGAACGGGCTATCTACAAGCGCTGAAATGGTAAATAAAGTTTTAAGGCAAATCGCAACGGAATCCGGCGGAAATCCGTTGGCTGTGCAGCATGGATATACAGACATAAACACCATTACAGGCGACCTTGCAAAAGGATTAATGCAGACGATTTCTGCAACATTTAACGCATATAAATTTCCGGGCCATTCCAACATTTTTAATGGGTTCGATAACCTACTCGCCGCATTAAACTATGCGAAGCATAGATATGGAAAAAATCTTTCTGGATTGGGCGAGGGCCACGGATATGCAGACGGAACGGAAAACTCGGTCGGCGGCCATGTATATGTAGCTGAAAAAGAGCCGGAAATCATAGAAACAAAAGATGGAAGAATTGCGATTGCAACCAGACCTACCAGTTTCGACGACTTTATGGCCGGAAGCAAAGTGACGCCAATCTCAAAATTAAAACGATATGCATCCGGAACAGTAAGTAAAATCAATGATTTTATCGGAAGCGTAGGCCAGCCAAACGTGATGATGCCGATTACAGCTTATACGCCAGCGACAACAAGTGGAACGGCAGCAAGCCAGCCACAAATTGAAATCACAATCAAGCCACAAACGATATACACGCAAGTAGACGGAAGGACCATTCAAAAGACCGTGAAAACATGGAACGATTACGATACAAAGGTACGCAATTTCGCTAAAGGGCAGACAGGGGTGAACTTATAAAATGACAGCAACCGTACCGGAAAATGAATTCGGATTCCACTATGCCGGGGTCCATTCACGCGAATTCAATATCCGAGTAATTGAAATCCACCGGAATGCAACTGGAACCATGACAGAGGAAACACAGGACATACCCGGCATGAGGGGTGATTTGTATCTCGGAGTAGACGAAAGAAGCAAGCCGATCCCAGTGGACATAGAAATTGTAGCCGATTCCCATGAGCAGCGGAACGAACTGGTCCACCAAATCGCGGAATGGCTAAAACCGGTGGAAGATAATGAATTTGAATTAATATTTGATGATGAACAGGATTTTGTATATTACGCCCACGTTTCCAACATAGCAGAGATTACGCGCAGCCTATACAAAGGGCGTACAACGATAACATTCACTTGCTCGGATCCAAAAGCATATGGCGAATATATCAGCCAGGAAATAACCGAAAACCCAGCAACAATCATGCCGGATGGCATAGACGAATGCTATCCGATTTTTACATGCATTCCGCAAAAAGACGAAAGCATAATCGCAGTAAGCGACGAAGAAGGAAACTATGTATATATAGGTGAGGACGTAGACCCGGACACTGGTGCAGCACCGATTGACAAAGAACCGCGAATTTTACACGACAACTGCAATACGCTTGCCAATTGGGATAATATCACCAGTAGTAATATTACATTTGAGCTGGAAAATGGTGTCGTCAGCGGATCCGCAAAATCAACAGCAAACACGCTCCGAGTAAACAGTTTCGGCAGCCATGTTAGCGGTAAATGGCATGGCCCAGTTTTACAACAAATGCTAACGGAAAGCTGCCCGGATTATCGTATAAAAGTACGGATGTTAAATAACCAATATTATGCCAGGGCGCATGGAAAAATCGAAGTATATCTCTTGGATGCAAACGCGGCCCGAATTGGGAAATTAATGTTAAAAGATAACAGCAACAGCAAAACCGTATATGCCCAGGTGGAAATTGGATCCCATACCACACACCACGAAATCTATTACGGAGAAGGAACGGTCAAAAAAGGAAAAAAGGACACCAAAACGATAAAAACCAAAAACGGCACATATAAAACAAAAGTAAACGGCAAAACAAAGACCGTACAAAAATGGAAAACTATTAAATTAGACGAAGACCTGACGACTGACACTTTTACAAATTTTTTCGGATCCATTCAATTGCAGAAAATCGGTAACAAATACAGCATCGAAATTATGAAGCTAGACATTGACACGATAAAACCATTGTGGTCAAAGCCTATTACAGCAACATGGACAGATACAAACGGCACATACAACAAAGCACTGGCCGGAGTTGCCGTATATATGGCGAAGTATGACATCACAGAAGATACGACCGACCCGGTTACAAGCTATAAAAATAATGATTTGGCATTAACCGATTTGCAAGTTTGGAACATAATTGATGGCGGAAACAGCGGCAGCACCGAACCGACGGTGATTGTACGTGCCGGTGATGAAATCAAAATAAATTGTGAAGATCACACCGTTTATAAAAACGGTGATATTTTTATGGAAAATGTATACATTGGAAGTAATTTCCTGACGATGCAGGGTGGAATTATGAAAACATTCGCATTCAGCCCGGACATAAGAGACGCCGAATGGTACATGGAGTACAGACCGACAAAGCCATAAAAACAGGGGGTGAATATTAGAAAATGTATACTATTTTAGATCCAGATTTGAAGGTATGCGGATTTCTAAGCCTTGACGGATCCCAAGGCTGCAAATTTTATGATGATTTAAGAACAACCATGATTGCAGACGATCAAGGCAAAGTTTGGAACGATACCCTACAAATTTCCGTACCATATGGGCATCGAGAAACGGAATTAATGAAAAACGGCTATCATTTGGCAGTACAGGGCGATGATGGCCGTTTTTATTGCTATCGTATCTATAATTACACCGATTCAGCGGTCGGACCGGTACACGTAAAAAGCGTACAGGCCATAAATTTGTGTATTTGGGATCTAAACCATAGAACCCTATCAGATAAAACATTCACGAATATTAAAAGTACAGATGCATTTAATTTCGTATTGCGCGGAAGCGGCTGGCAAATAGGTACAGAAAATTTCGTTGGTACAGCCGACTCGCTAAAATTTACAGCAGACCAAAAAGCACAAGCCGGATTGGATAATTGTATAAATGAATATGGCGTCGAGGTAAGGGCATATGTGGAAATATACGCCGGTCAAGTAGTAAACAAAAAGATTGATATTTTACAGGAATTAGGGGTTTCTCAGGGCCGTAGATTGGAATATAGCCGTGACCTGCAAGGCATAACCAGAACCGGTGACGATTCCGAATTTTACACGCTTTTGCATGTATATGGGCCGGAAGACAGTGACGGAAATAAAATCACAATTTCGAGCATAAACGGCGGAAAAGACTATGTGGTGGACGACGACGCAAACGATGTATATAACCACGGCGGACCATATTTAGAAGGCTATGTCGCAAGTGACAACATAAAGCAAAAACAAGCCCTTCTGGATTGGGGAAAAGAGCAGCTGCAGAAATACAATCATCCAAAATTCACATATACGGTGGATGTCGCCTATTTGGGATATTTGCCGGGATTAGGCGACCACATAGAAGTGGTAGATTTTTCAATGCAACCGGAACTGACGATCGCGGCACGAGTTTTGCAACGCGATATTTCAGAAGCAAATCCACAAAATACGAAAGTAACAATCGGTGAATTTGTGGAAGTCGTTGCCGTCACGCCGGCGGATATCTGGGAGCTGCAGGCAAAGGCAAGCCAAGCACAGCAGGCAGCCGAAAAGGCTTTGCAATACAAAGTCGAAGCCTTTACGCCGGACGGTCTTGATTTTGCGACAAACACCGAACAAAAGCGCGTTATCATCCGGGTTTACGAAGGCACGGAAAATGTGACATACAGCCTCGACAAAGCGGCATTTGTTTGGCAAAAAATAAACGCGGATGGCACGCACGATACAGATTGGGAAGCCGCACATGTCGGAATAGGGAACATCATTACCGTCGGAATAGAAGTGGCAGGCTCAACTATCAGGTGCAGCATCGGGGACGCCACAAGCGCGCCCGTCCTGTTTGCAGAGGAATCTGATGCAGCCTATTTTGCAACGTTACCGATGGACAATCCTAGCGATGATGTAAATACACATGTTGCCCAATATGCTCAAGTAGATGCTAAGAATGGCTATATTTATTGGTCGCAGGAGTATTTCGGTAGCAAAAAGTCATCTAATGGAGGTTGGCAATCATTCAGCATTACAAGAACCACGTTAGATGGGGAGTTCGTTGACCAAATGTGGGTGATCGGCGGCGGGCACGGATCCAACTTTGGGATTGAGCACAGCGGATCCGATGTTTACATATGGTCGGCCATGATTAACACCAGCAAATCCACGCTAAACGGCACGACATATTGGGGCGTCGCCCGGTTTAAATATACGCCGGGGGCAATCGTAAAATACGGCGCATCCGGGGTAAGTTTTTATTCGTTCGGCAGCACGACCTACTACCGGGTTAACTTTGATGAGAAAAACAACTACGTCCACCTGTCTAAAGGAGAAGCGACTTTTTACGTCTGCAAAACAACGGACATTAAAAACGGCGTTTTCAAACCTTTGTACACCATGGACGCAAGCGAGGCAGGATTTAACGGTTCCGACCAAACGTTTCAATCGTCATGTTTGGATTTTCCGTACGTCTATTTTTGCGCTGGCGACATGGACGGGCACGACCAGCGCGTTATGTATTGCGCAGACATCCGGAGCCGGAGCCTTGTTTACAAAATTGTTTACACGTTTGATAAGGGCACGGTTAACCAGATTGGCGCCTACAACGAGCCGGAAGCTATAAGCGTTTACTACGACACAGACGGCACAAAATGGCTGGTACAAGGATTTTCGTGGGGAAACGAGGACGCCGAGGACAGCCAACGAACAAACCAGCTGTTCCGCATAAGAGAGACGCAAAACAACAGCGCAGGTACAGACAGCGGATCCATTGTTGCGACAAGCCCTGATGTGGTGTTTACAAACGCTACACAAGTTGCAACCGATGCACAGGGCACAGCTACGCAGGCAGCGGCCACAGCTGCAGGAGCTGCAGAAACCGCAGGACAAGCACAGCAAACTGCCACACAAGCTGCAGATGCAGCCGGGCAAGCCCAAGCCACGGCACAGACTGCATCCCAGACGGCCACGCAGGCGGCGGCTACAGCTGCAGATGCGGCACAAGCAGCACAGACAGCAATTACGACTGCCAATGGCAAAAACAAAGCATATTATGGCGCAACAACGCCAACCAGTCCCCAATCCGGTGATATTTGGTTTGTGGAGGATAGTAGCGGCAATGTGACAGCAATTAAGCATTATGATGGCACACAGTGGGTAACGGACGTTGACAACACCGCACTTGCGCAACAGATTAGTGCCGCACAAGCAGCCGCAGATAATGCAGCCGCAGTCGGGCAGGCTGCGCAGCAAGCAGCGCAACAAGCGGCACAAGTCGGAGATTCCGCAGCACAGACAGCTGCGGCAGCGCAACAGGCAGCAAATGCAGCACAGACTGACGCGGCGGATGCCGTTACACAGGCTAACAATGCTGTCAATATAGCCAACCAGGCAACTCAAAACGCACAAAGCGCTATTGATACAGCCCAAGTTAGTTTCGATAAGGCACAAAGTGCTTTAAGTACAGCAAACAGTGCTCTTGATGCAACAAATATTCTTAGTCAAAAAGTTGATACTAATACAGGTGATATAAGCACACTAACGCAAACAACTAACAGTTTAACCAGTCGTATTAGTGATGCGGAAGGGAATATATCTACAATTCAACAGACGACAAATAGCTTAGCAAGTCGAATGTCGAATGCAGAAGGCAATATTAGCACACTTACACAAACAGCAAATGGACTACAAACGGCTGTATCTGGAAAAGTAGATACAACAACATACAATAGTTTTGTCACGCAAACAAACACGGCGTTACAAAGCAAGTTATCAGTGCAAGATGCTGCCAGCACATACGCAACACAGTCAAGCTTGACGCAAACGGCAAACAGCCTTACGAGCAATATTTCAGCTGTACAAACAAATCTCGATAACTTGCAAATTGGTGGCAGGAATTTAGTACCAAATAGCACAGGATTATTGCTTAATCCAGACGGGAGAACCGCACAATTTTGGCAAGATGGTACAATATCTCATAAAAATGCAAATGGAACGACTTCATTAGAGGTTATAAATTCAGGAACATCAGAAAGTATGTGCTCGGGTACGGTATTTAATGTAGAACCTAATACGACATATATTTTTAGAGCAAAAATAAAAGGCAGTACAAATTCTACTACAATGGACGTATACTTTTTGGGTTCAAAAACTGCTAAAACTGGTATCGGTGGTAGTTATGATTATATTCATTTATTGGCGTCTGGAACAACAAATAAATATGATTGGCAAGAATATATTACAGAATTTACTACCAATTATGATGAAATATGTGGATATGTAAGAATTGATAATAATGCAAGTTCTAATGGAAGCAATTCAAGCGTGTATTTCTCACAAATTAAATTAGAAAAGGGAACTAAGGCTACAGACTGGACGCCAGCACCTGAGGATTTGGCTACTCAATCACAAATCACTCAATTGGCAGATGACATTAATTTACGTGTGTCTAAAGACGACATCATCAATCAGATTAACCTTAGTACCGAAGGCATACTGATTGATGGTAAAAAGGTACACATTACAGGTCAAACCACGATTGATAATGCCGTTATAAAAGACGGCATGATCGAGAGCCTGACCGCCAACAAACTTACAGCCGGCACGATAGATGCAAACGTGATCACAGTAAAAAACATAAACGCCAGCAATATTGTGACGGGGACGCTGGATGCAAGCAAAGCCACTGTTACAAATATCGACGCAAGCAACATCAACACAGGTACACTTAATGCCGCAATAATCGCGGCTGGGTCAATTGATGCAAGTAAACTTAACGTGTCAAGTTTGAGTGCAATTAGTGCGAACTTGGGTAACGTGACGGCGGGGACGATCACGGGTGTAACCATGAATCTAGCAAATGGAAAATTCGTTGTAGATTCTTCCGGAAATGTAACATTTAAAGGTGAGTTAAGTGGTGCAACAGGTTCATTTAGTGGTGATTTAACAACGGGTTATCTAATAATAGGGCAGGATTCTCCAAACTTTGGTTGGTATGAAGATGGAGTAAATGCAGTCGAATTTAAAAATCCTGTTCGTGTATCTGATGGAGTCTATCAATGGGGAGACTCTTTTTTTATTAAAGTCGGAAATAATGAGGTGCATTTAAATGGCTTAAATGTCATTGTTGATGATACTTTAATCGCTAATTCATTAGCGGCAACAACCATTATTGGTTCTCCAAAATTTAGTGGAGATGTTGATTTTCAAAATCACAATCTTGAAAATGTGAACAAACTCATATTTAATGACCCAGGTGTCCATGAAGGTCTGGTATGGAATGGTGGAAATGGATGGGAAATCTATGAATCTCCAAATGATTTAAGCAATGATGAAGGTAACATGCAATTTGTTTGTGGGGGAAATAGATTATTCACAATCGGTACAGATGGCTCTCTTAATTCTCGCCCAACGTATAACAGAACCTACTCATATTCTGCGAATATGTATGTGACATCAAACGGGTATTTTGGACGTGTCACATCAGCTTTAAAATATAAAACTGATGTTGAAGAAGTAGACCTATCAAATGGTTATGCAGAGAGAATATTACAATTAAAACCAAAATCATGGCACGACAAAGCACAATTAGAGAGGTATAACTCAGGAGAAGATATTCATTTAGATAGAATTTACGGATTGATAGCAGAAGATGTTGAACAGGTCGGACTTAGTGAGTATGTCACATATGCTTATGATGAAAATGGAATTAAAGAAACAGAAGGTCTCCAATATGATCGACTTTGGACATTATTAATCCCGATAGTAAAAGATCACAATGATAAAATGTCTACGTTGCTAGAGCAAAACCAAAACTTAATTTTAAAAGTAGCAAATTTGGAACTAGAAATTGCAAACTTAAAACAAAAATTGGAGGTTGATTAACATGCAAGTAAAAATCGAAAATCAAAAACTCGCACAATCTATTAATCTTTTGTATAACCTATCTTTAAAAGGGAAACAGTCCCGGCACCGCACAAAATTTATCAACGCCCTGCGCGAAAAGTACCAGGAATTTGCCCAAGATGAAAGAGAATTGTTGAAAGAACATTGCAACCTTGATGAAAACGGGGAGCCGAAAACCATCGAGAACGGAACAAAATGGGACGTAAAAGACCTTGACGCCTTTACTACGGCAAAGAATGAACTTTTCGAGGAAGAACGCGTTTTTGATGGAGGTGATGCTCAGGAAATGCTCAAAACCGTTAAGGAGGTGTTGCTTAATTGCGATAAAGAATTTGCCGGAGCAGAAGCTGAAATCTATGATTACTTGTGCGATCAATTTGAAAAAGGAGACGATGAAGAATGAAAATTACACTAACAGGAATCAATTTCACTTATGCAAATGGGTATAACGCAGATTACACGGGAGTTAACCTTTCTTTTGCTACGTCAGGAGAAACGTTTAATATTTCTGGATATGTGGCAGTAACAAAAGACGAGTACACGGCAGCGGCTGGCGATGTGTCCAAACTCACGGACCTAATCAAGTCCAAAGTACAGGAAAAAATCGCAGAGAAACCAGAAACAACAGAACAAGCAGCTGGATGATGGCACTCAATCGAGTGCCTTTTTTAATTCCATCAAAGGAAGTGACAAAATTTGACAGTAGAAATCGGGGTACTCATCGCAGCCGGCGGTTTACTTATCAGCTTTATGATGTACCGCCTTAACTCAACTAAAGAGATCAAACAGGACGGGCAGCAGAACGCCGAACTGAAAACAAAACTGGAATACATCAGCAAGGGTGTGGACGATATCCGAATCGACATCAAGTCAAATGAAAAACAGATGCAGGCGCTCGGTGAACGCATTACACGTGTGGAAGAGTCGGCTAAACAGGCTCACAAGCGCATCGACTCGCTGGAAGGAGGTGAACATGCATGATAGGGTTTGACATTTACCACGGTAACGGCAATGTCGATTTTAAAAAGGCATATGCTGCCGGCTACCGGATTGTGATGGTAAAAGCGACAGAGGGCACGACATTTAAAGACCCGAAATTTACAAGCAATGTGAAGGCAGCCAAAAAAGCCGGTTTTAAGGTTGGCGCCTATCATTTCGCCCGGTTTACAAGCCCGGCGGTTGCCCGGGCAGAAGCTAGGCATTTTTATAGTGTAATTAAGAGTTACCTAAAATATATGGACGAACGAATTGCCTTAGACCTGGAAGTTAACCACGCTGGGAAGCAGCTTGTCGCCAGCATGGCAGCATTTTTCGACGAAATGAAAAAACTAACTCAACACAAGCTCATGCTTTACAGCATGGGTTATTTTTATCTTACTAACCTAAAAGGTCACCATGACGGCATCCCATTGTGGTATGCACGGTATGCATCCATCCCCATTGGAGTAAGCAACTACTACATGTGGCAAAAATCGCAAACCGGGAAGGTGCCTGGGATCTCCGGCTATGTTGATTTAAACGAAACGGGTCCGGATTATCCGTCCACAGTGCAAGCCACGGTTAAAAAGGCGGCATCTACAGTTAAGGCGGCAACCACGGTAAAAGCCGCTGTAAAAACAACGCCTTACTATGTCACAGCGAGCAAATTAAACATCCGTAAGAGCCCGGGCGGTGCTATACTTGGTCACCTCAACCACGGCGACAGGGTGCAGGTGCTGGGCATTTCTGCAGGTTGGGCAAAGCTAAAATCTGGCAATAAGGCAGTCTATGTGTCTGCTAAATATTTGTCTAAGAGCAAGACGGTCACAGCAAAAAAGCCGGTTAAAAAGGCTGCCCCGGCTCACGTCTACCACACGGTTAAAGCAGGGGACACGGTGGGTGCGCTGGCTAAAAAGTATGGGTCGTCGATCAAGCAAATTAAAACTTGGAACAAGCTTGATAGCAAATACACAATCTATGTCGGTAAAAAAATCCGCGTAAAATAAGGAGGAAAAACATGTTACACACTATTATTCAAGCAGTTTATGCGATCATTCTGGCAGGGATCCCGGCGGTACTAGCTTACGCCGGAAGGTACGCAAAGAAATTTTTGCAATCGAAACACTTGGAAACTATCGCTGCCCGCGCTGTGAAATACGCAGAACAACTGCTGCCGGCAGCAGGGGAAGGGAATGCAAAGTATCGTGCCGCGTCTCAATATCTGGCGAAAAAGGCTTACCAACTGTTTAAGATTAACTTGGAGCCGGACGATATTCAGGCGCTGATTGAAGCGGCGGTGGCTGATCTCAACAAAGAAATGGCTGCATTTGCGGACGCTCCGGCGAAAGAAGCTGTGGAAGATGAGGAACCGGCGGAAGAAGAAGCGGATCCGGACGAGGAAGAAGTGTCGTCCACAGATGAACAAGCAGTTGAAAACGTGACAGAAACAGCGGCTACGGAAGTGAAAAAAGTAGGAGATATGACGCTGGAAGAACTGAAAGCAGCGCTGGCGAATAATTAACCGGGATCCAGGGTAAACTTCATTTACACCAGGACGTTGCTGCAAAGATAAAGCCCTCGCGGAGGTTGCGAGGGCCTATTATCGTTTAATATTCCAGTCTAAAATCATTGTAGTCAATGTCATCAAAACCGTTGTCAGCTATAAACTTTTCTTCATCAAATCCAATCAATTCAAGCGCTTCATCCACCATTAAAGAGCGGTTTGTCAAAACTTCACCAACCAAAATATCTTCATAAAAAACTTTCAATATCAATCCCTCCAATTTTTATTTTAACCGGCCGTTTAACCGGCCGGAGATTGATTAAAAGATTTTTTCGAGGACTTTAGCATTTACAATTACGATCTCGTTATCGTCTAGTCCGTCATCCTGATTGGCGATTTGATTACCGCCAATTATGTAGCAGTGTTCTCTGTTAAATCCGCCTTCAAAATCTCGATACATTTCAAGATTCCATGCGCTGGTGCCGTCCAATTTAAACATTTCGTCATATTCCGGAGTTCCATATTCCGGAAACTCTCTTTCATCTTCTCGATCAATGTTATGTTTGCTACATTCACAAATCTCGCCGATTTCTCTTTCTTTATCTTCAAAACGGATACCGATGTAATAAAACTCGCCTTCGAATTTTTCTAATGCTTTTTTACATTGCTTTTCGATGTTGATCATTTTTATTACCTCCTTGTTTATATTCTTATTATAAACCTTGTAGGGTTTATTGTCAATATAAAAAGTAATAAATTTATTTTTTCCTCCCAAACCATTTTTCCATCGCACCGACAGATATAATCCATTCTTTTCGTTGGTTTCCGGGCTTTTGATAGTACTTTATTAAGCCAGCATTAATCATGTCGTCTATTTGGGAGCCGGGATAGAGAGATGGCTTCAGCCGGCTTTTTATCGTCTCCTTGCTAATTCCCCACCTTTCGGCGGCCTCATTTACTGTCATGTATTTGTCAATCTCTTTCACGTTCTTTTTCCTCCAATGCTTTTATATATGGTTCAAAGTATTCCTTTTCAGCAGCCTTCCGGGCGTTGATCGCATCCTCCAGTTTGTTAAATGTGCCAATATGCATTCTTTTGCCTTTTACAGTAATGGACACTTCAAACTTTTCTTTGCCTTTGCGGATACGCCTATGGACGCCCTTGTGCCCAGTTCTGCTGTCGCTGCGCACTTTTTTGGTGAGTAGGGGTACTGGCACACCGTCAATTGTTTTATTGATCATCAAGTCTTCACGGGCATGCTCGATACGCTTATCAATCAGGCATTTGCCGCACGACGTCGCTTCGCCGCGCCGCAATGTCGTTGCGCTTGTTTCGATTGTATTTCCGCACTCACACTGGCATAGCCATAAAGCCCGGCCGTTTTCTGATGTCCCGGATCTCTGGATAACCGTCAACCTTCCAAACTTTTTCCCGGCTAAATCCAAGGCGTTTTTCGGCGTTCGTTTGCGTCGGCACCCGCAGGATTTTTTATGACCGCGGAGCAACTGCCCGGTAGTCGCATAGGTTGTGTTTCCACAAACGCACTTACAAACCCATGTGATCTCGTTGTAAAGTTTTTCGGTGTGTTTGGATTTAACCGTCAAATCATAGAATGTCTTTCCGATCAAATCGACGTCATTCTTTTTCATTGCTTATCCCTCAAATACAAACAGATTTCGGTGCCCAAAACTTATTCACGATATCAATTCCGCCTTCATGTGCTACAGCTTCGATATAAAAAGCCTTTTCTGTTTCTTTTAATACATTGTAAGTTGATCCAGCGATCTGCTGTACCATGCTTTCATGGCCAAAAGTTTTGCGTACGAACCAAGGAGCGATAGCAGCGATGCGGCCGCCTTTCTTAGCTTTCAATTCTTTGTACAATTTCCACGCAATTTTCATTGCTTCAGCGATGTAGTCAGTAGCCTTACCCCCAAAACGTTTCACACCGTTGTGAGCAATCTTCCACGCGTTATTCATAAGCACCTTCATTGATAAGCTGTTCATCATTGATTCCTCCCTCTTGTTTATGTCTTTATTATAAACCTTAAAAGGTTAAAAGGCAAGTGCTTTTTGTAAAAAAAAATAAAAAATCCCGAAAAAAGCGGGATCTGCACTAGCAGGCTTTTGTATTTTTTCAAATAACCATCCCCTCTTTTATTTGCCTGCACAAAAATAGAGCAGGTGGTTGGTCTGCTCTATTTTTACGGATGGGAAGGGGAGTTTCTCTAATCTTCCCACACATCATCCATCAGTTTTTCAATTTCTTTCTTCATTTCTTCTGTGCGTTTTTTGTCAATTTTATACTTGCCATTCTCATAAATCAGCGCATCGCCTTCTTTAGCGTTTTTAGGCAACTCGCTTCTTTTAATGTCCACCAGTTTCAGGTTTTCATCCTCACAAACCGCAAATTTTTCACCTTCAAAATGATCGATAATATACCGTTTCACTCTCTTCACCTCGGCGTAAATGACGTTTGCGTTTTGTATGTTTTACCTTTGTAACTTGCCGAGACATCCACTTTTACTTTATATCCCTTGGCAGCACGGCTAATTTTAATAGGCAGTTTTGAGCCGATTTTACCATTGTATGTCGTATTTGTCGACTTGTAATGGCAAACAGCTTTATATTTTGTTCCGTTCGGGAGTCCTTTAACAGTCAAATAAATCGTACTGTATTGCTTTGGTTTTGTGTTGTTTAGAGATGCAGACAACTTGTATGATGCCTTTGCCGTTGAACTGGTGGTAGGCGTGTTAACCGGCTTTGTGTTAAAACTTAAATTTTTCCCATCTGTGTTTGCAACGATCGTGCCTTGTTTATCCGTGCGAAAAATCTTTACTTTCGCAGTTTTTAAGCGATTAAGCGTGTCGGCGGTAGGGTGGCCGTATCTGTTTCCTTTACCAACGCTTATTACGGCGTAGGCAGGTTTAACAGCCCGCAAAAAAGCGGTACTTGTGGACGTTTTAGCTCCGTGATGACCAACTTTTAAAACGTCCGATCGTAAATATTGTTTGGACTTAATCATGTCCGTTTCGGCTTTAAATTCAGCGTCGCCCGTGAACAAGAATGACTTTTTGCCATACTGTACCCGCAAAACAGCGCTGTTGTCATTTAAATCGCTGTAACTTTTTACCGGTCCGACGAATTTCGCCGAGGCGCCTTTTACAGGCAAACTTACGCCTTTCGTAGCTGTTTTTGCTTTCAAGCCTTCATTTTTAACGGCTCTCAGCAAATTAGCATAAGTTTGGGTGCTGTTGGACACTTTTGGAGCATAAAAAGATTTGACTTTGTATGCTTTTAAGACCTCGTCCAATCCGCCGATGTGATCGGCATCTGGATGTGTCGCGATCATCACTTCAATGTCACCGACATGTTGCCGTTTTAAATATGATACTACTTTGTTTCCGTCACGGCCGCCATCAATTATGATGTCCTCTCCGTTTGGTGCCTTAATATAAATCGAGTCACCCTGTCCAACGTTTATGTAGTGGACATACATTTTCTTTGTTGCCGCGTCCGGGCTTTGTGGTAACGCTACCAAAGACAGCAACAAAGCAAGCACAACTAAGACTTTCAACCTAAAATTTTTCATTTTCATTCTCCCTTCGAAGCTATTTTACAGTATAATCAGCACATATTGAAGAGGGGAACGGAAATAATGGGGATACAGTGTAATTTTGATTCTTATATCAACAAAATATTTTTTTCAAAAGCTATTGCCAAAATGCAATCCATCTGATATATTTTAGTTGTCGCCCAGTTGTCGCCCAAATTGTTCAAAGTTGCCCATAAAAAGGCAAACTAGATCAGGCAGGCAATCGGAAAAACGTTGATATAACAGCAATTTTCATATAAGGTTGGGGTAGACCGTAAACAATACGCTACATTCGCATTGTAGAGGTCGGCGGTTCGAATCCGCTATGCTCCATTCCCAACCTTATCTTACAATTCACGGGGCATTAGCTCAGCCGGGAGAGCGCTTGCATGGCATGCAAGAGGTCAGCGGTTCGAACCCGCTATGCTCCATCTTGAAAAAAGCGTCCAGCCACTTTTGGCTTGGGCGTTTTTTTGCTGCTGAATATCGCTTTCCCGTTCATCATATATTTAAAAAAACGGGGAGGTGCAGTATTGCTTTTCCTGAATGAAAAAGATATCCTCAAAGCGGCCGCGATAGAAGATATGATCGCAGCCGTCGAAAAAGCATATGTGGTCTATGAAGATAATGATTTTCAAATGCACGCGCGCAGCCATTTCACCATCCAAAACAACTCGGTCCTTTTCATGCCGTGCAGCTCGGACCGGGCGGCCGGAACAAAAATTGTCACAGTCTTTCCGGAAAATAAAGACCGGCCGGTGACCCAGGGCGCGGTTGTTTTGGTCGACAGCAAAAACGGCGCCGTCAAAGCGCTCCTGGACGGCACGGTTTTAACTGCTCTCAGGACCGGGGCGCTCGGCGGGGCAGCAGCAAAATTCCTTGCATCGGATGAAGCTAAATCCGTCGGGCTGATCGGCACGGGCTACCAAGGCTTATACCAGATCATCGCCGTCTGTGCCGTCTGCAAGATTCAGGAAATTTTTTTATTCAACCGTTCATCTTCTAAAATTCCCCATTTTATACGCAACTTAAAAGCATACATCAAAAACATTCCGATCCACACAGCCGAAACCGCCCAAGACCTTGTCCAAAAATCCGATATCATCATTACCGCTACCACTTCCGCAACGCCCGTGCTGCCGGAAGCGGACCTTTACCAAAGAAAACTTATCATCGGCATCGGTTCCTACATGCCGCATATGCGCGAATTTCCGGAACATTTACTGCAAAACCTCAAGCAAATGTTTATCGACTCGCATGACGCCGTAAATGAAAGCGGGGACATCCTAATCCCGCTTCAAAAAGGCTGGCTGTCGGAAGCGCAGTTCATCCCTTTTTCAAAAGTTGTAACACAAAAAGTGAAGCCCGATTTTACCCAAACACGGGTGTTTAAATCAACGGGCATGGCTTTATTCGACCTGATTGCTGCCGAAACGGTGTATGAAAAAGCGGTGCAGGTTCAGCTTGGGCAAGAACTCGATTTTTAAAGGGGGTAAAACAGCATGGAAAAATATTTAAATTACATCGACGGCGAATGGTGCGCGTCTTCCACCGGTCGGTTTGTCCCGGTCATCAATCCGGCAAACGGGGAAATATTAGGAGAAGTGGCGCAGTCCGGAAAAGCGGACCTTGACCGCGCCGTCCGCGCCGCCAAAAAAGCGCAGGCGTCCTGGCGGCTCGTTCCCGCTCCTGAACGTGCCAACTATTTATATAAAGTCGGCGAACTTTTAAAACAGAAAAAAGAACAGATCGCCCGCGTGCTTACAAGTGAGATGGGAAAGGTGATCAGCGAAGCGAGGGGGGAAGTGCAGGAAGCGATCGACATGGCTTTTTACATGGCCGGGGAAGGGAGGCGTCAGTTTGGGGACACGATGCCGTCCGAACTGCAAAATAAATTTGCAATGAGCGTGCGGGTGCCGGTCGGAATTGCCGGTTTGATCACGCCGTGGAATTTTCCGATCGCGATCGCCTCATGGAAATCGCTCCCCGCACTTGTAACCGGGAACGCGGTTGTTTGGAAACCGGCGACAGAAACGCCGGCCACAGCGTGTGCGTTTGTAAAAATTTACGAAGAAGCCGGGCTACCGAAAGGACTCGTCAATCTTGTCAACGGCTCCGGTTCGGTCGTTGGCGAAGCGATGGTGGGACATTCCGGGATTGATCTCATTTCTTTTACAGGCTCGAATGAGGTCGGCAGAAAAATCAACGAACGTGCCGGGAGCTTACTTAAACGGACTTCGCTTGAAATGGGCGGGAAGAACGCGGTCATTGTTATGGATGATGCGGATCTGGATTTGGCGGTCGACGGCATCCTCTGGGGGGCATTCGGCACAAGCGGGCAAAGATGTACGGCAACGAGCAGAATCATTACCCACGAAAAAATAAAAGATGCTTTAGAAGAAAAACTTGTCCGGCGCACGGCGGAACTGAAGATTGGGGACGGCTTGGACGAAACGGTTGCGGTCGGCCCGGTGATTAATGCCGCGGCACTCAATCGGATCCATGAGTATGTGGAAACCGGGAAAAAAGAAGGCGCAAAACTGCTCACGGGCGGCCGGATTTTACACGGAAAAGGGTTTTACTACGCCCCTACGATTTTTACGGATGTCCACCCGCAAATGACCATTGCGCAGGAAGAAATTTTCGGCCCGGTTGTTTCGATTATCCCGGTTTCAAGCCTTGAAGAAGCCATCGCGGTCAACAACAGCGTCGAATTCGGCTTATCGAGCGGGATTTTTACGAAAGACGTCAACAAAGCATTTCAGGCAATGCGCGATTTGGATACGGGGATTGTCTACATTAATGCCGGTACGACAGGAGCCGAGATCCATCTGCCGTTCGGTGGGACAAAAGGAACGGGCAACGGCCACCGCGATTCCGGCCCGGCGGCGTTGGATGTGTACACCGAATGGAAAGCCGTATATGTCGATTTCAGCGGGAAATTGCAGCGCGCCCAAATTGACAACAACTAGAGGTGGGTCCGGTATGAAAAATCAAGTGGATATAATCATCGTAGGCGGGGGGATTATCGGTTCAAGCGTGGCGTATCATTTGCTGAAGGACGGCTTTACCGGGAAAATCATTGTTTTTGAAAAAGACGGCACATACGAATTTGCCTCGACGCCGAGGAGCGCGGGCGGTTTCCGGCAGCTTTATACAACCGATATCAATATTAAAATGAGCCGGCTCGGTCTGCAGTTTTATAAAAATTTTGCCCGGAATATGGCGATCGGCACAGAAACATTTGAAATTGATTTTAAACAGCTCGGGTATTTATTTCTGGCAACTGAAAAAATGATGCCGAAATTCCAGGAGCATTTGAAAATCCAGCACCAAAACGGCGTCTCTTCGGAACTCCTCGGGAAGGGGGAACTGCTAAAGCTTATTCCCGAGTTAAATACGGAAGATCTTGCAGGCGGGCTTTTCTGTGCGGAAAGCGGTTATTTGGACCCTTATTCCGTCATGCATGGATATATCAAGAATGCAAAACATTTAGGGGCGGAATATATTTATGAAGAAGTGGACGGCTTTCTTTCGGAACACGGACGGATCAAAGGTGTGCGGCTTACAGACAGCAGGGAATTTTATGCGCCGGTAGTGGTCAACTGTGCGGGAGCATGGGCATCCGGTTTAAGCCGGAAAGCGGGTCTTCCGCTGCCGGTCGTGCCGGTGCCGAGACGGATTTTCCTATTTGATGTGGAAAATCCGCTTGAAAAACATTTGCCGCTTACGATGGACCCGACTGGCGCCTATTTCCGGAATGAAGGGCAAAAATATATCGCGGGCTACGGGCAAGATGCCGGGTCAAAAATCGATTTCAGCTGGAGACGAACCGAATTTGAGGAGCAGATTTGGCCGATTCTCACCCGCCGCATCCCAAATTTTGAAAAAGCAAAAGTAGAGCGCGGCTGGGCCGGGCTGTACGATTACAATACGGAGGACCATAATGCGATCATCGGGGAGCACCCGCAATTAAAAGGCTATTTCACCGCATTCGGTTTCAGCGGCCACGGCATGCAGCAGGCGCCGGCAGTCGGGAAAGGGCTGTCGGAACTCATTCGGACCGGAAAGTATGACACGATCGATCTGACCCCTTTGCGAGTGGAACGCTTTGCGGAAAACGATTTGGTCGTAGAGGATGCCATTTATTGAAAATGGCATTTTTCTTTTCCATTGCAGCTTGTAAGTATTCAACATTTCAAATAGACTAAATGATATAAGATTTTTTTAAATGAGGGAAAAACATGGAGAAACATTACGATGTGATCATTGTCGGCGCCGGCTCAATGGGAATGGCGGCCGGATATTTTTTGGCAAAGCAAGGTGTAAAAACACTCATGATTGATGCTTTTGACCCGCCGCATACTTCAGGAAGCCACCATGGCGACACAAGGATTATCCGGCATGCATACGGAGAAGGGCGGGATTACGTTCCGCTTGTGCTGCGGGCGCAAACGTTGTGGAACGAGCTGGAACAACGATCGGAAGAAAAAATTTTTGACAAGACCGGTGTGCTTAGTTTCAGCCCGGAAGGCCTTTCGGCATTTCTTGACGAAGCGGTTGCCAGCGCAAAAACATACGGACTGCTGATTGAAATGATGGATGGCGCTGAAGTGAAGAAACGCTGGCCGGGCGTTGCAGTTCCGGACCATTACCGCGCCGTTTTTGAACCGGATTCGGGTGTGCTGTTTCCTGAAAACTGCATCTGCGCATACCGGAAGCTTGCGGAGGCAAACGGAGCAACCCTTTTAACAAATACACGCGTGGAAGATTTAAAGGCGGATGACCGGTCCGCCATTGTAAAAACGCCCCGCGGCACGTTTACGGCTCAAAAGGTAATCATAAGCGGCGGCGCCTGGAATGGAAAGCTTTTATCAAAACTGGGGCTTGACTTGCCGCTTCAACCTACCCGGCAAACGGTCGGCTGGTTTGAAGCGGACGAAGCGTTGTTCAATGCGGGCGTTTTCCCGGCTTTTACCGCGGAAAGCCCTGAAGGAATGTACTACGGCTTCCCGAGCTTTGACGGGAGCGGGGTAAAAATCGGCCGCCATGATTACGGGCAGGCAGCAGACCCGGATACAATCAACCGGGAATTCGGCATTTATCCGGAAGATGAAGGGGATATCCGCGGCTTTTTGGAAACATACATGCCAAAGGCGGCGGGCAGCTTAAAACAGGGGAAAGTGTGCATGTACACGAAAACGCCTGATGAACATTTTGTCATTGATACGCATCCGGAATTGCCCCATGTCATTGTTGCTGCCGGGTTTTCGGGCCACGGTTTTAAGTTTGCCAGCGCCATAGGGGAAATCCTCAGCCAGCTGGCAGTAAGCGGAAAAACTGATTATCCGTTAACCCTTTTTTCTATCAACCGGCCTGCACTCCGACAGAAATAACGATACGGCAGAAACTGATCGGAAAGCATTACAGTGCGAAAAGAAAGAATGTAAAGAACATTTTGGCGGAAAATCGGATCAGAAATGTCCGTTAGTAAGGGTGTAAAGGCTATTACGGTGGAAAAATGGAGCCAAAAGTCCGTTAACGCCTCTGACAGCGATTTTAATATGTTATTAATTTTTTATGTTTATGATAAAACATAATGAACCTGGCTATCTATCTTTATGTCATTTTATATGATTTCATCTTTACATCTTTAGGAGGAAGCATTATGAAAATTATCGTTGCAGGCGGGGACGGATTTTGCGGCTGGCCGACAGCACTTTATTTATCCAAACAAGGGCATGATGTCGCCATCATTGACAGTCTGATCCGGCGCAAATGGGACCGGGAACTCGGCGTCGATTCGCTCACCCCGATTTTCACACTTGAAGAACGGACGCAGCGCTGGTTCGAATTGACCGGCAAACAAATCAATACATACTTGGGGGATATGACCCATTTTGACTTTTTAAGGGAAGTGATGCGGCAGGAGCGTCCAGATGCGTTTGTTCATTTTGCGGAGCAAAGGTCTGCGCCTTACTCCATGATCGACCGGGAACACGCCGTATTTACCCAAACGAATAATGTCGTTGGAACTTTAAATTTAATTTATGCCGTAAAGGAACTTGTGCCGGACTGCCATATTATTAAACTCGGCACGATGGGCGAATACGGGCAGCCGAATATTGATATTGAAGAAGGCTATATTACGATTTCTCACAACGGCCGGGAAGATATGCTCCCGTATCCGAAACAGCCTGGTTCCATGTACCATTTATCGAAAGTCCATGACAGCCATAATTTAATGTTTGCCACCAAAAACTGGGGACTGCGCGTGACGGATTTGAACCAAGGGGTCGTTTACGGGCTGCATACGGATGAAACACAGCTTGATCCTGTCCTTGTCAACCGCCTCGACTATGACGGCGTATTCGGTACAGCTTTAAACCGTTTCCTCATCCAGGCGGCGGTCGGGCACAATTTAACCGTATATGGTGCAGGAGGCCAGACGCGCGGCTTTTTAAACATTAAAGATACCGTCCGCTGCATAGAGATCGCAGCCAATAATCCGGCAGACAGAGGGGAATTCCGTGTGTTCAACCAGTTTACGGAAGAATTCTCGATCCTTGATCTTGCCGAAAAAGTGAAACGAGTGGCAGAACATGAAGGCATTCAGGCAACAATAGACCATATTCAAAATCCGAGAAAGGAAAAAGAAGAGCATTATTATCATGCCGCCCATACAAAACTCGTAGACCTCGGCCTCAAGCCGCATTTATTAACGGATGACGTGCTACGTGGCATTTTGCTGACTGTGGTTGAATATAAAAACCGTGTGGTAATGGAAAAAATAATGCCGGATGTGAAATGGTAACAGAAAGCGGGAGAGGTTATGAAAATCGCGATTATTACGGAGACATTTTTACCGTCAACGGACGGGATCGTCACACGCCTTTGTGCATCGATCCGTTGGCTGAAACAGCATGGACATGAGGTGCTCGTAATTGCACCGGATCTGGGCGTATCCAATTTTGAAGGGATACCTGTAGCGGGTGTTCCAGCCCACACATTTTTTCTCTATAAGGATAAAAAGTTTGCCTTTCTTTCCCAGAAAGTCAAAAGGTACCTGCTCGAATTCGGGCCGGATCTTGTCCATATCGTAAATCCTGCGCTGCTTGGCGCCACCGGTATTTATTATACAAAATGCTTAAAGTTCCCATTAATTGCTTCTTACCATACGGAAGTGCCAAAATATGCCGATTATTACCATCTTCCATTTTTAAAACCGGTTTTATGGTGGTATTTCAGGTTGCTGCATAACCGTGCCGATTTGAATTTGTGCACATCCATGTCGGTATTAAAGGAATTGGAAGGAAAAAAATTTAAAAATGTGCATCTGTGGAAACGGGGGGTGGACACCGGGTTGTTCGGTCCAGACCGCTTCAATGCAAAGATGCGAACACGTTTAACTGCAAGGAAGACTGATAAAAAACTGCTGCTTTATGTCGGCCGGCTCGCACCAGAAAAAGGCATCGAAAAGATCCGCGAAGTACTGGACCTGTCCGATGATTTTTGTCTGGCAATTGTCGGCGACGGTCCGCACCGGAATTATCTCGAAAATTATTTTAAAGGCACGCCAACCGTTTTTACCGGTTTTCTCCATGGGGAAGAACTGGCAAGTGCCTATGCATCATCGGATATTTTTGTCTTCCCTTCGACAACGGAAACGCTCGGCCTTGTCCTGCTGGAAGCCATGGCGTCCGGGCTGCCCGTTGTTGCGGCTGAAAGCGGGCCTACAAAAGAACAGGTCACCCACGGCCGCACAGGTTTGCTGTATCATCCGGACATTCCGGATGACTTCATTCAGCAGGTTACAACACTAAAGGATGACGAACTTCGCCGCCGGCTATCCAAAAATGCCCGGGAAGCAGCCCGGAAGTTTGGCTGGGATGCCCCGTCCCGCCAGCTGCTTGCTTTCTATAAGGAAACAGTAAAAGGCTGTGCATTTTCCAGAAAAATGTCCGGGGAAAAACTAAAAATGCTATGAGAAACACAATCATTCAATATGGAAAATATTGTATTGTCGGGGGGGAGCTGCGCACTGATTGACCTTAGGGTGCTGTACGGTTTCCTTTCCTTTTTCCCTTCAAAGCAGCCGTTTTGGCTTGCATTTTGGAATTCGGTTGCATATGGCCTGGCTGTGTTAAACAGCTACTATTGGAATTCCAGGTTCACGTTTAAAGCAAAGAAAAATCCGAAACAGTTTATTGCGTTTATTACCCAGGCTGCCGCCAGCCTTTTGATTGCCGATTTTATTTTTGTCTCCGGTATTTATTTGTTCGGGATTTTCGCAGTATTCCTGAAATGGATCGGCACTGCTGTTTCAAAGCTGGCATCCATGTTTCTTTAATCATTAGCCAGCTTCCTGTTTAATAAATTTTTTGTTTTGTTTTCAAAAGATATAATGAAAAGAAATGGGGAGGTGGCGTTTGACCATTCCGCTTGTTTATTTGCAACGTAAAAGGAAAAAAATAAAAAAAGCTTTTCGCTTATATCACGTTCATTCATTAACGATAAAGGAACAGGAGGCAAAATGTTTTTACCTTATCCGATTTTGGCCGCAGTTTTAGGCATGCTCGCGGCGCAAATCATAAAAGTCCCGATCCATTTGGTGACGTCCGGGGAATTCAATTGGAGGCTCGCATTCAGCACGGGAGGGATGCCTAGTTCCCACACTTCAATGGTGATTGCTTTAACGACTGCAATCGGCTTGACTTCGGGATTTTACTCGAATGCATTTGCGATCAGCCTTATTTTTTCTTCGATTGTCATTTACGATGCAACTGGTGTGCGCAGACAGGCCGGTTACCATGCCGAAGTATTAAACCAGCTGATTGCGGATTTTAACCGCCTTTTGGAAACATTGAAAGACCCGGACATGAAAAATGCGGAATCGAGAAAGCAGCTGAAAGAACTTTTGGGGCACAAACCTGCCGAAGTTTTTTTCGGCATCATTACAGGTATCGTTGTCGGCATCGTCACTTTTATTTTTTATCCTTTTTAACGGTAAATGGAAAAAAACTGTCCCGAATGCTTTTAAAAAGCCGGGATCATACGATGATCGCTAATTTCTGAGACTCCAGCGGGAAAAGCGAGCAAGAAGAGCCTCCTCGTGCTGATGTATCGGGCGGGGAGGCTCGCGTCAAGTAAGGAAAAAACGTGAATTTTGCGATCGTCAAAATTTTTGATCATATAGCTTTGTTAAAAGGGGCCCCTTAGGCTGTTATCGGCTTTTGGGACTGCCCTTTTTTCATGTAATTATCCGCGATGCTCGCCTTTCGGTTAAATTTTTTCTTGGAGGCAAAACGGAGGAGCGGCCTTTATCCTCTCGGCAGCGATTCGGTCCCATCAATATAAATGTCCGTTCCGCTGATATGGTTGGAATCATCGGAAGCAAGGAACAAGACAAGGTCCGCCACTTGTTCTGGTTTGCCCGGCCCTGCGGCAAGCGGCTGGTCGCCTTCCGGGAATTCAACCGGAATCTGCACTTTTTCCAGTTCCTCCGTGCGGTTTGTATTTTGCTCGATATTTGTTTCAATCGCATCCGGGCAGACGGCATTGACGCGGATTTTGTAGCGCGCCAGTTCCAATGCGGCCATTTTCATAAACGCGACCTGCCTGGCGTTTGAAATGCTGTAGGCGGACATGCCGATGTTGGAGAAAATACGGTTGCCGTTGATCGAGTTTGTGATGATGATGCTGCCTCCCCGCCCTTTCATATGCGGGATTGAATATTTTGTGAAAAGAAAAGTTCCTTTCAAATCGTTGTTAACGTTTCATCCCAGTCTTCCGGTGAAAGGTCTTCGATCGGCGACACTGTCCCATTAATGCCGGCGTTGGCAAACACAATATCGAGCCGGCCCCAATGTTCGACTGTTTTGCCAATTGCATTTTTGACACGCTCAGGATCGGCGACATCGACCTCCTGAGCCATCGCCTCACCGCCTTTTTGTCCTATGAGATTTTTTACTTCATCCGCCCTTTCCTGTTTCATATCCATGACACAAACTTTTGCCCC